>JAYVSP010000975.1:0-3219 GCA_043775215.1 Planctomyces sp.
GATCTGGGTCGCGATCGACGAGGTCAACGAGATCAAGTTCTGGGCCGAGAAAGGCAAGATCGAGAACCGCGGCGTCGAGCTAATCGCTGCCGAGGGGAACCCCGCGAAGATGAAAGTGGAGAATCACTGGCTGGCGGACGACGGCCAATCGTTGCTCGTCGAGACCACGGAAATCGCCATCTTCGCCAACCGGATGCTGACGTATGACATCTCAATCCGCATGGCTGGCGGCGACGTGCATTTCCGGGATACGAAGGAAGGTCTGTTCGGCGTCCGTATCGCCGAGTCCATGCGGGAAGATAAAGGGGCCGGCATCGTCACGAACGCCGACGGCAAGAAAGGGACGAAGGACTGTTGGGGCCAGCGCTCGGCGTGGGTCGACTACACCGGTCCGGTCGATGACAAAACAGTCGGCGTAGCGATCTTCGATCACCCCAAAAACTTTCGTCCCAGCCGCTACCACGTCCGCAATTATGGATTGTTCACCATCAGCCCGTTCGGCGAATCCGCCTACACCAACGAGCAGGAGAAGAAGGTGGATGATCTCTTCCCGAAAGATTCGGTCCTGCGACTGCGGTACGGCATTTATTTTCATGTCGGCGACGCAACGGCTGCAGACGTTGCGGGAACGTACGCAAAGTTCTTAGAGGCATCTGCCAAATGAAGAGTCGTGGCCGCGTGATATTCGCGTGATCGTTTAAGACTCGTTTCAAAAACATGTTGGTGATTTGGAGCCGCGCGTGTCAGGAAGCGGGGGCGACTGTCCGCTTCCTGACGGGCGCGGCTCCAGGAATTTGTTTCTGAACGAGTTCTTAGGTCGCTTCGGTCCCTTTCGTCCTTATTCAAGGGACAAAAGAGCCCAAAAGGACGTAAGTGCCGCGTGAATATCAGTCTGAAGATCAATTAACGACGCGGCCACGAGCAACACATGCGCTGGTCCATTCAAAGACAACTGCTCGTCCCGATGCTGCTGGTGGTGGTTGTGGCGAGTGTGCTCTCCAGCGGCGTGAGCGCTTGGATCGGCAGTCGCTGGGCGCGGCGCGAGGAATCTGACCGGTTGGCTCGTGTTGTTGCAACGCTGACGGACGTCAGCTTTCCGTTGCAAGAGTCGGTCTTGCAGAAGATGGCCGGTTTGTCGGGTGCGGATTTTGTCGTGTGGGATCAACAGCAGAACGTGCAGTCCGCGACGTTGCCACTGGACGCCGCGATTCGAAGACGGCTCGCCGCCGTCCCCGAAACGGGGCCGCTGTCCGACCTATCCCGCAATCCGACGATCGAGATTCACGGCCGCAGCTATCTCACGGCGAAAGTCCCTTTACGGCAGACGGGAAGTCGTCCGTTGTCGTTGCTGGTGTTGTCGCCCGAAGACCGCTGGTGGACCGCGACACGCGGAGCAGTCTTTCCGCCGTTGATCGCGGGAGGCGCGACGGCTCTCATCGCGATTGCATTGACGACATTGTGGGCGCGGCGGTTCGTGCGGCCGATCGGACTGCTCAGTCGTCAAACGGAGGAGATTGCCAGCGGGGTGTTTCAGCCGATGCCGCTTCCGGCACGCGACGACGAACTGCGAGATCTGACGCAGTCGATCAACCGCATGGTCGAACAACTGACCCGCTACGAGCAGCAGGTACGGCGTAACGAGCGACTCAAGACTCTCGGCCAACTGGGAGCGGGACTCGCTCACCAATTGCGAAACTGGCTGACGGGAGCACGACTGGCGTTGCAGTTGCATTCCCGCGAATGCCCAATCGGTACGAACGCCGAATCGCTGGACATGGCCTTGCGGCAGATGAGTTTAATGGAGTCGTACCTGCAACGCTTCTTAACGCTTGGAGCGGGCCGAGACGACGCGCGGCGTCCATCCGAACGCCGCGACGTGTCACTGCCGCAAGTCGTCGAAGACGTCTTGTCGCTAGTCCGCCCGCGAGGCCATCACGTCGGCGTCGATGTGCAATGGTCGCCGCCAACGTCACCGATTGTGGTGCATGGCGATCACGAAGAGTTGCAAGAGTTGCTCGTGAATCTGTTGCTCAACGGCATCGACGCGGCCAGCCGTTCCACGTCGTCCCCGTGGGTTCGAGTCGAACTGGAGGACACTGCTGTCAATCGAGTGCGACTCCGCGTGATCGACTCCGGCCCCGGCCCGGCCCCGGCGATTTCTGGTCAACTTTTTGAGCCGTTCGTCACTGACAAGCCAGAAGGAACGGGACTGGGCCTAGCCGTCGCGAAGCAAATTGTGGAAGCACACAACGGCGAGTTGTGCTGGCGTCGTGAATCGGATTCGACCGTCTTCGAGGTCGTCCTGCGGCGATAGGTTTCAAGGCTCTTATTAAGTAGCCACGGTCGCCAGACCGTGGGATTTTGACGCAACACAATTGCGCCCACGCTCTGGCGAGCGTGGCTACCTGACCCCTCACCCATTCCGCTCACACTTGCCACATGATTTGCTCGAAGTCCGGCGAAGGGACGGTCAGGTCAATTGTGGTCTCGCGCGGGGCTCGATCAACGCTTTGACGATCCGCGAAAATCTCGATGAAGAATTGCAACACGTCGCCCTGTTTGACTCCCAGGTCGGTGAGATTGGCTGAAAGTTCGAGGATTTGCCCGACGGCCGCCTCGCCGTGAAACGACGTTTTTTTCTTGCCGTCTTTCAACAGCGAGACCATAAGTTTGCCGGAATCTTTGGAAAAACCTTTGACTGACAACTCTAAGACCGCGGGCTGAGCGAAGCGGATGCGGAGATCGTCAATCGCCGCGAGATCATCGATCGCTCGCCCAGAGGTGTCGATCCGCAGCACCAGCCGAGTGCGATCAAAGCCAAAATGAATATGGCGAATCAAGCCGTCGGTCACTTGAGCCATCGTGCCGCGTTCGCTCCCGGCGAGATACTGTCCGGCGCTGATCCACTCGAAATAGCTCGATCGGCCGTCAACTTTCACCGGCAAGAATCCAGTGGGCAGCGTGTGCAGGCGGCGGTGGCCGTTCCGTTTGATCGGCTGGTTGAGCACGGCCGGGTAGGGCTCGCCGAGCAATGTGTAGATGTTCTGCAAGTGCGTGCGGAAGAGTCGATCGAACAGCTTGTCCTGAGCCGAACCAAACTCCGGACCGTACCACCAAAACCAGTCGCTTCCCTCGGCAATGAACAGTTCGTCCCACGCTTTGACCAAATTGACCGGCAGGTCGCCCGCCCCCGTGAGCGGTACGGCGCTAGCCGCCGGT
>JAYVSP010000976.1:0-4139 GCA_043775215.1 Planctomyces sp.
CTCGATGGGCGGGATGCTACATGGTAGCAGTGGTGGATCGTTCGGCGGCAGCAGTGGCGGCTGGATGGTGAGACATGGATCGTCCGGCGGCAGTAGCGGCGGCAGCAGTGGTGGCTGGATGGTGAGGCGCCGCGGATCGTTCGGCGGCAGCAGTGGGTCCAGTGGTGGATCGCGCGGAATGTTGGTCTCACAAGGTCCGGTGGACGACGCTTTCATGGTTCCCCCGGGCGCCTATCAAGGTTACGTACCGATGGCAGGCCAGGGGATGATGCCGCCTCAGGACATGCCTCCGGCAACGGGGATGATCAACGGAAATGTTCAAACCACAGGCCAATTGACGGATTTTGACGGAGTTCCTGGAACGCTCGGCCTGACCTACAGACGGCCCTCAAAGCGAATCCCCGCTAGCAAACATCCGCGCATCGGCCTGATCGAGATTGCCGTCAGTGCCAGCACGTTTCGTACTTTGGAACCTGGCGAAGAGATCAAGATCACTGTCGAGGATGAGGCGGGGAACTTTGAAGAGCTGGAAGGCTACTTCGGCGACGACGACAAATGGCATTTCGAGTCGAAGCCGCTTTATCCCAGCATTCCGCACATCTACGACGCGACCTTTGAAGTCGTACGGACCGAGATGAAACGTGAACGCAAAGGGGACAGATTCGTCGAGTGGGAAGTGGAAGCAAAGGTCCGCGACCTGGGCGTACGCCGCATGCGGCTGATCCCGGGACGAACTGTGTACATGCAATTCCCATAGAAGGCGTGGTGATGAGACTTGTTCGTCCCATCGGTCTCATTAGTCCTATCAGTCCCATTCCGCATCGCCGCAGTCCATCCACTGAAGCCCGGCCTTTCCGAAAAGGCCGGGCTTTTTGTTTGCGCACGTCGGGCGCCGACTTGCTGACGAAACACCGACTTGTTGGTCGATTCCACCGGAACGATGAACGCGGTGGAACATGATGTTTCGGCCTTCCGCTTGCCGCCCGATTCCATTTGGGCGCGCCGGCCGGGTCTGCGCCGAGTGGTCTCGATCGCCCTGGCGCTGCACCTATTTGCGTTGGTCATTGCCCCGTTGGCGGTCGCGCCGTGCTCGCAATTGACTCTGCGACTGTGGGCGGGATTTCGGCCGTACTTGCAAACTTTGTATTTGAATCACGGCTATCACTTCTTCGCTCCGGAGCCGGGGCCGAGTCATCTGGTGCGGTACGAATTGCGTTTCGCCGACGGGCATCGTGAAGACGGCTTGTTCCCGAATCCGCATCAACATCGGCCGCGATTGCTCTATCACCGGCACTTCATGTTGAGCGAATTCCTCAACAACTTGGCGATCGACGACAGCCGCACGGAATTATTCGACGCAGTGACACGTTCGTATGCCGAGCACTTGCGGCATCGGCACGGAGCAGCCGAAGTGACGCTGCACTTGCGACGGCATTACTTGCCCAGTCCGCAACACATCTCGTCCGGTAAGCGGCTTGATGCCGTCGAACTGTTCGCCGAACGACCGCTCGGCACGCACACGGAAAGGCGATAGCACGGTGAAACCCGAAACTCGAAACTCGAAACCCGAAACTCGAAATCCAAGCCCGCGATTGCGGTTGCTCAACGATTTGGTTTTCGGATACGTCCGTGACGGATGGCTGGCCGCGTCGAACGGCTGGAACCGATTTTGGTTTTCACCGGTCGACCCAACAACGCTTTGTTTAATTCGCATTTTGGCCGGGTTGATGCTGTTGTACTCGCACGCGGTGTGGTCGTTAGATCTCGACGCATTCTTTGGCGAACAGAGTTGGCTCTCGCGCGAGGTGGTGGCTCAGTTAGACCAAGACAGTTACTCATGGAGTCTTCTGTCGTGGTGCAGGACTTCGGCCGCATTGTGGATTTTTCACAGTGCCGCGCTGACGACATTTGCCTTGCTGACAATCGGACTGTGGACGCGAGCAGTCTCGATACTGGCGTTCGTCTTCACGGTTTCGTACGCGTCTCGCACGCCAGGAGCGATGTACGGGCTCGATCAGGTCAATGGATTCTTGTCGCTGTACTTGATGGTTGGGCCGAGCGGCTCGCGGTTCTCGTTCGATGCATGGCGAACTTGTCGCGCGGAACGTGTGACCGATCGTCCGTCGGTCATGGCCAACATCGCGATCCGGCTAATTCAGTGTCATCTCTGCGTGATCTATCTCTTCGCTGGGCTGGCCAAGTTGCAGGGACCAGCGTGGTGGAGCGGTGTCGCTGTTTGGGGTGGGATTGCGAATCAGGAGTATCAAACGCTCGACCTGACATGGCTGGCCGATTGGCCGCTGATGATCAACCTTCTGACACACATGACAGTGGCTTGGGAGCTGTCGTACTGCGTCTTGATCTGGAACCGCTGGACTCGCCCGTTAGTGCTGCTGGGAGCGATCGGCCTGCATCTGGGAATCGTCACTGCGTTGGGAATGCCGACCTTTGGATTGGCCATGCTGATCGCCAACATGGCGTTCGTCAGTCCGGCATTGCTGCTGCGGCTCTGCGAACCCGGGGCCGCGATGCCTCAAGCAACAGCACACTAACCTTCAAGCACGCAAAGTTGTTTGCCGTGGGGCAGGTTTTCAACCTGCCCTTCCATGAATCAGATCCGATCTCGAGTGACGTGTGATTTCGGAGAAAGTTCTCAAATTCCCGGGCAGGTTGAAAACCTGCTCCACGACAAGTATTCGGGCTGCCCAAAACGCGCGAATTCTGGTATCTGACGTACTCCGCCGCGCTTCGTGCGCGGCTTCACCGATGTGAGGAGCTCGTCATGAAACAGGCCGTGATTGTGGATGCCGTTCGCACGCCGATCGGCAAAGCGTCCGCGGAAGCGGGATACTTTCGAGACGTGCGCGCGGATGACCTCTCCGCACACTTGCTGCGGTCGCTGGTCGAGCGAACCGGCATTGATCCGAATGTGCTCGAAGACGTCCGCTGGGGCTGCGTGCAACAACAGGGCGAGCAGGGATTCGACGTGGCTCGCAATGCGGTGTTGATGGCCGATCTGCCGATTGAGGTTGGCGGCGTGACGATCAACCGCAACTGTGCGTCGAGCCTGCAAGCGATCAACGACGCGGCAATGTCGATTATGGCCGGGTATGAGGACGTGCAGATCGCCGGCGGCGTCGAGCACATGGATCACATCCCCGCCAGCAAGGACTACAACCCCGCGCCCAGCCTGTTCCGCAAACACAGCGAGGCGATCATGAACATGGGCCTCACGGCTGAATACCTCGCGATGAAATACGGCATCAGCCGGCAGCGGCAAGATGAGTTCGCCGCTCGCAGTCAGCAGCTCGCTTGTGAAGCGACTCGCAAAGGGGAACTCGCTGCCGAGATTATTCCGACGTGGGGCCGCAACGAGATCGGCCTCAAAGCACTGATCACGACCGACCAGGGATTACGTCCCGACACGACGGCGGAAGGCTTGAGCAAACTGCCACCCGCCTTCAATCCTGCGGGAGGCAGCGTGACCGCCGGCAACGCCTCGCAAGTGAGCGTCGGCGCGGCGGCCACACTCGTTATGTCCGAAGACAAGGCTCGCGAGTTGGGTCTCAAGCCGATCGCCCGCATTCGTTCCATGGCCATCGCGGGAGTCGCTCCCGAAGAAATGGGGATCGGCCCGGTCCCGGCGATTCACAAAGCGCTGCAACGTGCCGGACTCAAGCTGTCAGACATCGACTGCATCGAGATCAACGAGGCCTTCGCCGTGCAGGTGCTGTCCGTCTTGAAGCTGCTGGGCATCGACGAATCGCGCGTCAACACGCGAGGTGGTGCAATCGCGATCGGTCATCCATTGGGAGCGAGCGGAGCACGCATCGTCGCCACCTTGCTGCACCGCATGAAAGACAACGGTGCAAAACTCGGCCTGGCATCACTGTGCGTTGGCCAAGGACAAGGAGTGGCTACAATCTTCGAAGCTTGTGACTGATCGTCCGCGTCAATGACGCGACTCACAATAATGACGCGACTCACAATACGGTTACATCGTTAACGCCGAAGGCGTTGTTTTTCAGGCAAGAAATCCTAAGCACCAAAGAATTCAAAAAATGCTGCGGGCAACTTTGCAATCGAAGCGGCCACAGACATTTTGAGATTTCGAGGTTCCATTTTCCTTGAGATTTGGA
>JAYVSP010000977.1:0-4660 GCA_043775215.1 Planctomyces sp.
TCGCAAGACGTTCGCGCACCGCTCGACACGACGGAAATCCCCTCCGCGTTCGCGACGGCCATCGGTGAACTGGAACAGAACCCCTCGGCCCCGCTGACACCAACGCTGCTCGCGCGGAAATCCGGCATGTCGTCGCAGCGCGTGGCCCGGCTGACGAAACGAGTCTTCGGACTCACCCCGTTGCAGCTCATCACAAAGACCCGCCTGACCACCGCCTCGCGCTGGCTGCGCGACACGACTCGTCCCGTGGCAGAGATCGCTTCGGCCTGCGGCTACTCCGACCAAAGCGCCTTCACCCGCGCCTTCCGCGCGGCCACCGGTCAAACCCCGTTGGAACATCGCCGCCAATCCGTCGCAAGAAATTCGATTCCAATACAATGCCAGTGATCCCATCAGCCGGCGCGCGAGCGCGTGTCGGCTGATTTGCTGAGCCCATCAATCCTGCGGTTGTGGCGACCATCTGTTGGGAATCGCGGACAGCTCGCAGCAGCGAGTCAATGCGCACGGGCTTCGAGAATCAGCCATCCACGGGGAGCGTGTTCGGCTCGAACTCGTCGCGGGATGAGCCGCTGACAGCGAAGACTCGCAGGTTAGCGAGGCGGATGAACAAGAATCGGTTCGCGTATCCAGGGGGAAGAAAGACTCCTGACCGACCTGTCCCCTTTTCTCTTCCTGTCGCCGCCCTCTTCGCGACAGGCTTGGCCGGCTGAAGACCGATCATCCGTGCGATTCTCTCGACGGAGATTGATCGCACGGATGAAGATCCATGACACTCTTCACAACAACGTTCGCGCGCGAAGCGGACTACTCCGGACGGCGCGGGCGTTCGGATCGGTCGCCCCCTTCGGCCGGTCGATTTCCTTCGGGAGGGCGACGTCCACCAGCACCGCGATCACCTTCCGGTGGTCCACCTTCCGGCGGCCCGCGGCGGCCCATGTCTTCCGCGAACTTCAGCAGCTCGGCCTTGCTGAGCTTGCCGTCTTTGTCCGCATCGAACTCCATCGCGTGTTCGAGAAATCGTTCCGGGTTATGCGGCGGAGGACCATCGGCATCACCGCGCCCTTCTGGTCCGCGTCCATCACCGCCTCGGCCACCGGGACCGCCAGCGGCTGGTCCACGGCCTTCGGGTGGACGACCCGCATCGCCACCGCGTCCATTGGCGGGTGGACCATTCGGAGCGCGTCCACCTTGAGGAGTCCCATTCGGATTGCGTCCACCAGCTCCGCCTGGAGCATTACGTCCCGAAGCGCCTTGCCCCGGACGACTATCCTGACCGCGACCAGCATCGAGACCGCGTCCGCCATCTGGACCGCGACCGGGTTGTGGTCGCATTTCGTCTTCGGTCAGTTTGCCGTCTTTGTTCTTATCAAGCGCCAGCAGCGCGGCGCTCGCGTTCTGGATTTCATCGGCCGAGATCACGCCGTCATGATTGGCATCGAGCGCTTCCATGATCGGCGGGCGACCGCCACTGGGACCGCCCGGACCTCCGGGTCCACCACCTTGTCCACCGCCAGGAGCTCCGCGCCCGCCGGGTGATTGAGCGATCGCTGTCGCGACACACGCAACAGCCAAAATTCCAAGCGTCCATATCCAGCGTTTCATCGGAACATCTCCAAAGGTTTGAGACATGTAACCCGAAGCGTCAGCGAGGGCGAACGCTTCAAACGACTCTGAGTTCACAATCAGGTTCTTGCGAAGCGCCAGCCCTCGCTGACGCTTCGGGTTAGTGGAACTACTCACCCACCCGAAACACATCGTTCTTCTTGAAGACGATCGGACCACCTCGACCGTTCGGGCCTTCAAATTCGAGATGGCAGTCGAACAGCACTCCTACCGCTGAGTCTTCCGGAATTTCGATCTCGATCGTCACGATGTTTCCTTCGCGAGCGATCTGCTTCGCCTCAAACGGACCAATCTGTGCCCAGCTTGGTTTGTCGCTGGGCAACGCACGACGCCGAGCGTTCTCTGGATTGAGTTCAAACTGCACCGAGTGTTTCTTCCCACGAGAGGCGGTGCCCGGCCGAACGGTCGTGATGACCTTGTCCATCCGGTTCTCGCCCGCCTGCGTGTTGTCTTCGATCGCGCCGGTGCCCGCTCGATTCAAGCCGCGATTGTTCGACACTTCGACGACTCCCGCATACCCGCCGAGGATGTACGGGAACCGGCCCGGCGTGACGTGATAGTGATAACCGCGCACCTCGTCCTTGTGGCCGTTGCAGACATCGAGCGCCTGGTCCCCTTTCAAATCTTTCGCCTTCACTCCGGCTGCTTCATACGGCCCGTAAACCGGAAAGCCGTCCCACGCGAAGCCGATGATTGGCGAGTGCTGTTTGCCATCATCGGCGAACGGCGATTTCACGCAGCTCGGATATTTGTGATAGTGATACACGCCGGTCTGCTGAGGATGCCCGCAACACGAATCGAGCCACACTTCCGAGTACCCCTCGACCGCGTTCATACCACCCATCTCAAACGGGTTGAAGAACACGACGCCATTGAGCGCCGTGCCGATCGGACCCATCGGGGCTCGCGTGATCTTGTCCGCCAGCTTCGGCTCCAGCGGCAATCGAAACGTGAAATCTTGCACGCGAATCGAACCTGGATTGCCGCTGTTGGGAAACACCGCCGTCGGATGATTCGGATAGCCCTGGCTCCGCATGATCAAGCATTTGTCGTCGTGACTGAGCCGCAAATTCTCGATGCCGTCCTTGTTCGAGTCCTTCTGATGGTACGAGAACAAGTCCACAAACCGCTCGCCGTCGCGGTAGTAATAGACCGGCTTGTCACCGCTCGACACGAACCACTTCCCGCCAATCGGCTTCAGGTCTTTGGGGACCGGTGCATCCGACGCGACACCAATTCCCGGCCATGCGAATGCCAGCAGCGTCGCGCACAACAGACAGCAGATCACGAGAGCTCCGCAGAATGGCTTTCGCACAGACGACCTTTCGGGAAATCATCGCCTTCCAGCGCGCCTATTGATGCACCGATTGACGATTGCTGTTTGGCCCAAAGGGCCGCAACTCGAAAGCCCAGGGCGTTAGCCCTGGATTATTCATGGCCCGATACAAGCCCGACGCGCAAGCGAGTGAATTGAGCCAAGTTCACTCGCTTGCGCGTCGGGCTTGTAAAAAACAGGCTGCCGTCAAATTCACCCGATCCATGAATAATCCAGGTTAGCCCTGGGATAGATGTCGATGATCTAAAACATTGAAGGCCCGAAGGGCCGTAACTCTTGATCCGCGCTGTCGGTCGTCACGGCCCATTGGGCGAATGACTCCTTCCGCTGGTCAGAGCAACGAGCGATTCGGTCCGCATGGAACCCCATCAACTCGCCGAAGTTTCGCCGCGCGATTCAAAATACCAAAATCGGACATTACTCCTGATCCGCGATCGGCACGTCGCAGAATGTCAGCGCGGCCAAGCCGCTTTGGCCGTAGAGCAAATTATCGGGGCTCCACGATGCGCTATCGAGATAGGTCACTTTGTCTGCCTCAGACGGGCCTTTCAGTTTCAGCGTGATGCGGGTGCCGTTCGCCGAGCCGGATGCGATCTGCTTAGATTCGCCGTTGAGGTAGAACTGACTCGCCAACGAGTCCTGCCAGACAACAGGAAAGTCGAAATCCAGAACGACCTCGTCGCGTTTATCGTTCGCAAAAAAGGCCCGCTTCAGATTCGGCGGCGTGATCGGTCCGGAGACGAAGCGATGATAGATCTGGTACTCGATTGCCGGAGCAATCAGCCGAGCGAACTCAGCATACCCCGCCGCTGGGAAGTGACAGCCTCCGGGGGGTTTGACGCCCAGCGTCGACATCACGCTCAGGTTCGAGAAGTAGTTCGGCAGCGTGCGTTGAACCTCGCGCAGCTTGTTGTCTGATCCATTGATGCCCATCGAACACGACTTCGGGGAGCAAAAAGGGGTCAGGACCGGGTCAGGACCAATGGTGTTCGGCACGGTTGATGCGATGGGTTCGCTGATCCGCTTGGGCGGTTGAATTGAGACTCGTCAGTGTGGTTGTTGGGCAAGCCACGCGAGGTCTGGTTGTGTCGTTCGGAGACTTCGGCGCAGCGTCAAGGGACGCGGACGCTGCGGACACACGGACCCCTCCCTGGGAGGTTAGCGTGCGGTGGCGGCGTCGCGTGTTTTGAGCTTGTTCAGGTGGGCCAGGAGTTCGTCTTCGTCCGCCCAGCCCATCAGGTAGAAGCACAACATCTCGTGCGTGCGTTTGGTCATGATCCGCAGGAAGCCGTCGCTGTCCACGCCGCGCGCGTTGCCGCTGGCGACATGCGGCTTGATCTTCACGATCACCAGTCGCACGGGATGATCCGGTTGGCTCGCGGCTTTGGCGCTCAGGCCGATGCGGACGATTTGATCGCTGAGCACGTTGACCGCGCGATCGGCGTCGGTCAGCGGACGCTCTTCGACAATCTCGTAGACGCTGTTGTCGCGCAGGCGGCAGACGTCGCTGCTCTCGTGTTTGACGATGGCGTTGAACAGTGCGAACTTGGCGTAGCCGCGATCCATGACGTACAGCCGGTCGGACTCCAGTCCGCCGCGGCAGATTGGAGCACCGCGCGTTCGTCATGTTCGCCGCCGGCATCGGGGGTGACGTCGATGCGGTCGGGGACGTACTTCTCGACATCAAAATGCGTGTGCAAG
>JAYVSP010000978.1:0-5120 GCA_043775215.1 Planctomyces sp.
AGTAGTTCGTGCGATCGAGCCATGTTGTGCCGTTGTACTCGGCACCGCGATCCTTCAACGCTTTGGGAATGTCGGCTAACGTGGGCGTCCCTTTGAAAACCATGTGCTCCAGCAAGTGAGCCATGCCCGCCTCGCCGTATCCCTCATGCCGCGATCCCACGAAGATCGTCAGATTCACCGTCACGGTCGGCTTCGACGCATCTGGGAAGAGAAGCACCTTCAACCCGTTGTCGAGCCGGTACTCGGTGATCCCCTCAATCGACGTGACCGGCTGGGGTGCAGCATCCGCCGCGAAAGTATTTCCAGGAACACATGCCAGCAGCAGTACGACGACGATCTGCCATCTGAAATTGGAAATCTGAAATTTGAAATCTGAGATCTGAAATCTGTGATTAAGTTTGAGATTTGAGATTTGAAATCTGAGATTTGAGATTTGAGATTTGAGATCCATCAATCGCATGACACGTCCTTCCATTGTTGTGTTCCGCCTGTTTTGGCGGAGTCGATGTGATGTTTGGGGAGCGGAGCTTCCGACCCCTACTTTGCGAACAGTTACAGCTCAATCTGCTCGTCATCGGGCGACGGCTGGCCTTCGACTGCGGACAGGAACGACCAGCCACATTTTGGACACACGGTCGATTCCCCATCCAAAGAGGCACCGCATTCGAGACACGTTTCTGGCTCCGAATTCGTCGGATTGAACAAACGCTGACGATGTTTTTCCAGCGAGTCTCCCAGGATTTTCTGAGCACGATCAACTGAGCTTTGAACCACTTTCAGTTTCGGATAGTAGCCCAGCAATGGGCCATAAGCGGAGTCCACTCCGTCCACGACGGCAGCGATTCCCTCTTCCTCGAGCAAAACTCGGAACGTCTCTGCCTCTGCAGCCGATGGAAAAGTGGCTAGCGTCACAAGGTCGTCGGACATGATGGCTCTCCTGGCTTGAGAAATCCGTGCGAACCGACTGGACGGTCTCGAATACCTGGACGACGTTGTCCACAGTACGAGTCATCCTCGCGCGAAGAATAGCAGTCAGCTCTTGGAGTGAACACGGACGGCGCGATCGTCTGCAATCGTCCCAAGAATTCACAATCCCGCCGAATGCAGAACGTTGATCAGCTTTTGTCGCCGATCTCCCATCCGGTTGCTGACATCAAGCCAGCCGACTCGTTTTTTCAGAGGAGCGGCCCACGGTGGCAGTGGCCCCGAATCCAATCGGATGACCAGACCCAGATCATCGTCGCTGAATTCGCTGGGCTGCCGGATCGCGCGCAGATGGACATCGGGAAACTGCGTCGGCAATGTCCGCAACAACGACTCGGCCGAACGTGCCAGATCGAGCACCTCGACCCGCAATGGGCGAACCAACAGCCGGTCTCGCAATTCCGCAATCGTCACCCGCTTCTCAGGATGGACGAAACTCGGCACCAACTCGAACAATGGGTCGAGCACAAAGCGGCGATACCAGCACCCCAAATGCGGGACATGCAGATTTGGGAGTTCGTCGATCACTTCATCGCCGAAAAACAACAAATCCAAATCGAGTGTCCGCGGACCCCACGAAATTGTCCGTTCGCGGCCAAAGTCGTTTTCGATGAGCATCATGTGTCCGAGCAATTCGCGCGCGGACAGGGTCGTTGCCAACACGGCCGCCGCATTGACGAATTCGCCACCCGCGTCCGGCCCCACCGGAGCGGTCCGAGAAAACGAACTCCAGCGCTGCAAATTCACGCCCGGCAACCGGGCCAATGCTTGCAAGGCGTCCACAATTGTTTGCGGTACATTTCCGACATTTCCGCCTAGCCCAATCAGACAAGTTGTCATGATTCATCAATCGTTTCAGGACCAAGTTCGATCGGGTCTGGGAACCGCCAACCCGGTGACTGGCAAAGTGCCCGCACCGACGCCAGAATGAGACTCTACTTTTCCGGCATTAGTTCGTCGCAAAATCCGTTGACCCTCGCACGAGTACCCCTCCATATGGCCAAAGAAGAGGCAATTGAAGTCGAAGGCGTCGTGGTCGAGGCTCTGGCCAACACCCAATTCCGCGTCAAGCTGGAGAATGGCCACTTGGTGATGGCTCACGTTGCCGGCAAAATGCGAAAACATTTTATCCGCATCGTGCCGGGCGACAAAGTGAAGGTTGAGGTTTCGCCCTACGATCTCAACCGCGGTCGCATCATTTTCCGCGAACGATAAGCCCAACATGCCAAGTGATTCGATTGTTTGACCGCACGCGGCAGGCATGCGCGTCGGTTCGTCAATGGTCGTCGTTCCCCGCTTGCGACGCGCGTGTGCGACATGCCCTGCGCAACTCGTGAAACGCATCATGCCGAATGATTCGACTCCCGCTGAAGTCCAACTCTTTACGGACGGCGCATGCAGCGGGAATCCCGGTCCCGGTGGTTGGGCCTGTATCCTGCGACATTGCCCGACCGGCACTGAAAAAGAGCTTTCCGGGGGAATGGCCGCCACAACCAACAATCAGATGGAGATGCTGGCCCTCATTTCCGGTCTGGAATCGCTCAAACGTCCAACTGTCGTAGAAGTCATTACCGACAGCACTTACGTGGCCGAAGGCTGCCGCAGTTGGCTTCCCAATTGGAAAAAGAACGGCTGGAAACGCCGCGATGGTAATCGCTGGGTGCCCATCAAAAACCCCGATCTTTGGCAACGACTTGACGCCTTGTTGTCGAAGCACAAGATCCGTTTCACAATAGTCAAAGGCCACAGTGGTCATCCAGAAAACGAGCGCTGCGACGAACTCGCCGTCGCAGCCTGCCGTGAGTTCGGCGGCTCCTAACAGACTCGACCGTCACGTCTCGGCATCTCCGGAAAGCCCATTGCTTGACTTTAGACCCTCCCACAGTAAAGTCCCCGCTCCCACGTCCTGTCGGCGGGCGCAGGACAACTGCCCGCCACAATTGCCCTCGCACCCCTAGCTCAATTGGATAGAGCATCGGTCTACGGAACCGAAGGTTGCTGGTTCGAGCCCAGCGGGGTGTACTCCACTTTTCCCACGAAAACCCTCATTTTCCCCGTGAATTTGAGGGTTTTTTACTTGATGGCTGTCTGCGGGGTTTGAGATTGGTGAGGCGGTTGACAACGGTTCGGAACGGTTAAGTTGCACTGGTGCGTTGCAACTTTTTGTGCAACTTAAAATCGAGCCGATCCCGGTCATGTCGGTTGTTCCTGTTGCTCGGCATTGGTTGGCATCGGCAGCGGCGATGGTTGGGAGTCCCGACAAGCCGGCTGTCATGTCGATCAGCCCCAAATGGGTGTAGCGGTCCATCGTCAGCGCGATGCTCGAATGCCGCGCGAGTTGTTGAGCCACTTTCGGATGAACCCCCGCACTCACAAGGTTGCTGATGAACGTGTGACGCAAGCTGTGAAAGTCGCAAAAGCCTTCTTCCGTCTCGTACTGGACACGAGCCGCTTCCAGGTCGGCGCGGAGCATCTTCGCCGCCTTCTCCGTCCACGTTCCGGGAAACAGACGCTCTGGCTTCGCGCTTGAGCCACGATCCATCGACAGGATGACTTCCGAGTCGCCAGACAGTCGTTCGCGTACTGTGAACCATTGACGCAATCGAATAACCAAGTCCGGATGAAGTGGCAGAACATCCTCGCGACGGTGTTTTGAGTACGCCGCTTCCAAGGTGACGATCGGCGGATCATTGGTCAGGTCAAAGGATGCCGACGTGAGACTCGCCAGTTCACTTGCCCGAAGTCCGGTCAACGTGGCGATGCGGTACAACATCCCTCGCGTTGTGCCATCCAACCCCCGGAATGATTCCTGACTCTGTTCCGTCGCCTGAACGAGTCTTGCCAATTCGTCTGATGAGAGTGCCCGGCGTTCGTGGCGGATATCCACTTTGGCGTTGAGCTTCGCCAAGTGAGTCAACGGGTTGGTGAGAATCCTTCGATCTTTCACCAGCCAGTTTGCGAACGCTTTGACGGCAGCGAGATAGTGGTTGCTCGTCTGAATCGACAATCCTTCTTGACGACGTTCGCGGAGATAGTTAGCGACGGCAGACGGCGACAAGTCTGTCAGTTTCTTGAAGCCGCAACCGGCGATGATCTTTCGACAGCGGGCAACGACTTGATTCGACTGATGGTCCGTCACTGCCTTGGCAATCAATGCCGCCTCGAAATCATTGAGGTGTTCCGCAAGCGGTCGTTTCCGATGATCTTCAAACGGGTCGATGTCCCCGGCAGCTTCGCGTTTGGCTCGCTTCACGAGTTCGCCAAGCATGGTTTCAGCGAGGTCACGGTCGTCAGACAACGAGACTCGTTTGATCACCCCGTTGGCGTTGTACCTGCCCCAAATCGTTTTGGCTTTCTGGCGAACTCGCCGCGCTCCCGTTGTCCCCTTCGGAACTTGTCTGCCTTTGCTGTCCAGGAAACGAGTGATTGTCGGACGGTAGAGCGATGCCATGCGTCGGACCTTTCTGAGAAGACCCGCCACGGATGCGACGCTTCTCAGGTCGTCACTATCCGAAGCGGGCAAAGGTTGGTTGAAGGTTGTTGATGCTATCGGCAGACGCGCCCGCTGCCATGTCCGTTTTGTTTTTCGCACGTTGCTTTCGTCACGTCGCGCGCGAGACGAGTGGTGTTGCTGGAGAAACAGTTTCGAGCCTCGCGCGCGCCAGCCACATCGGCAAATCATTTCGTCGCGGCGATCGACCGACCGCGGCAGCGGCGAGTTGCGCTAGCCCCTTGCGCGTTGTCGGTAGTTTCGGTCACTGATGCGAAGCCAGTCGCGGCATGAGCCGTCCGCGCGGACAACGCATCGCCAACGGCAGCGCCGGCATTGGTGGCGGGCGGTGGCTACGTCTTCCAAGCGAAGGTCGGTCGATTGGCATTGCGGACAACACGGTTGAGTCAGTTTTTTCATGGTCAACGGTCTCGATTTCCAGTAACCGTGAAATCCGGTCGGGACGTGGGCGGTTGGGACGTGGGCGGTTGCTTTTTTTCCGACACTGCCACCCCCGACGTTGGGACGTGGGCGGGCGGTCTGTCTTTAGACCGCCCACACACAACGTCCCCGCCACGTGGGCGGTCACTAATCGCCCACGTCCCGCCCACGTCCTAGGTGTACAGTAAAAAATCACGAGAATAAC
>JAYVSP010000979.1:0-16053 GCA_043775215.1 Planctomyces sp.
GCCGACGTCGCGCTGTTGCGACAAGGACAAGCGATCTTCGAGCAAGGCAAGTTTCCCGAAGCCGCCGCCATCTTCGAGTCGCTGCCCACGAAATTCGCTAAAAGCGAACTCATTGGCCCCGCGCTGACTTCCGCCGGAAAAGCCCGATTCCGAGCCGCTCTGTATCCACAGGCCCAAGTGCATCTGACTGCGGTGATCACTCAAAAACTGCCGACCGCACCGGAAGCCGCATACTGGCTCGGCCGCACGCTAATCGCGCTCAAGCAACCGGCGCAAGTTCTCACGACCGTCGATCCGGTCATCGCCGCGAATCCCCAAAGCGAGTTTCTCCCGCATTTGCAGCTCGTCCGCATCGACTCGATCTACGAACTGCCCGAACGTCGCAAGGAAACGGTCGCGCTGTACGCACAGTTTGCCGTGACGCACGCGGCTCATGAACTGGCCCCCGAAGCCAAGTACCGCGCCGCGCTTGCCGCCTTGCAGTCATCGGATTTCGTAAACGCTCAAACTCACGCCGAGCAATTCCTCGCCAACGCCACGTGGGCCAAACACGTGCTAGTGCCAGAAGTAATCTTCGTCGGTGCAGAAGCATTCCTGTTGAACCTGCCGGACGCGAATCTCGCCAAGGCCGAACCGCTGTATCGTCGCCTGGTAACGGAGTTCCCCACGAATGTGCATGTCCCGCAGGCCCAAGTCCGCATTGGTCTGTGCTTGTACTCCGCCGCGGTGGCTGCCAATCAGCCACCGAAGTTTGAGGAATGTATCGGCCACTTCAATCCGATCATCGCCGCGTTGAAGGATCCGGCTCATCTCGCGGAAGCTCGCTTCCTGATGGGGCGTGTTCACGGCGAACTGAAACGGCATGCCGAAGCGGTCGTCGCCTTCCGAGCTGCCCTACAAGCGAAGCCCGATTGGGACCGCAACGACGAAGTGCTTTTAGCCCTCGGCGTCAGCCTGCGAGCCGTCAATGAACCGGCCAATGCGGCGATCGAACTCACAAAGGTCAATCTCATGGCCGCCAGCAAACTGCGAGATCGAGCGTTGTTTCACCTCGGCGAGATCGACCGCGGCCTGAAGAAATATGACACGGCCGTCGCGTTCTACCAGCAGGTCGTCACCGGCTTCCCGATGAGCGACCTCATCCCCCCCGCCCTCTATGGCAGCGCGGCCGCGCTGTTCGAGAAGCCCGACTTCGCCAACGCCGTCCCGCAACTCACAAAGCTCATCACGGAGAAGCCGCAGTCAGAATTCGTGCCGACCGCGCTGTTCCTGCGCGGTCTGTGTTATCAACGGCTCAAGCAATTCGAGCCCGGCTTAAAAGACCTCACGCAATACATGGCCACTGGCAAACCAATTGAAAAGGATGCTCTCGACGCCAAATTCGCCATCGCTCTGTGCCAATCCGGACTCAAGCAGCATGATCCCGCGATCGCCACGCTCACCGCACTGCTGACCGCGAAGCCCGATTACCCGGACGCCGATAAATGCCACTACGAAATCGCGTTCGCGAATCTCGAACTGAAGAAAGACAAAGAGGCCACTGATTCGTTCCGCACGCTTGCTACGAAAATCCCCACCAGTCCGCTGGCTGCGGAAGCGTGGTTTCGAGTCGGCGAGTATCACGAATCGCAGAAACAACTCCCAGAAGCCACTCAGGCCTACACCGCCGGCCTGACCACCGCCAAAGCTCCCGAACTGCGCGAGCGAACTCACTACAAGCTCGGTTGGGTGCAGCACGAGCAGAAGCAATACCCGGCCGCATTGGCCACGTTTCAGAATCAATTGAAAGAGGTGCCGCAAGGTCCGCTCGCCGGAGATGCGAACTTCCTGGCCGGTGAATGCCAGTTCCGACAAGACAAATTCACCGAAGCCTTGCCATTTTACGCGGCCGTCATCGCCGCAAAATCAGAGCGGTTTCACGCCAAAGCTCTGTACCGCAGCGGAGTCTGCGCGACGAACCTCAAACAATGGTCGGCAGCTCAACAGCACTTCACTGCGTTAATCCAAGCATTCCCGCAATTCGAGCAACTTCACGAGGCGCGATATGGCTTGGGCTTCGCGCTCCAAAACCAGAATCAATTCGACGCCGCCAAACAAGCCTACCTGCAAGTCACCAAAGACACGCGCACCGAAACTGCTGCGAAGGCCCGATTCATGATGGGCCAGTGCGCACTTATGGCCAAGAAGATTCCTGAAGCCACCGAGCACTTCCTCGAAGCCGCCTTCGGCTATCCATATGAAGAGTGGCAATGTCAGGCCCACTTCGAGTCGGCCAAGTGCTTCATCGAATTGAAGGATGTCGAGAAAGCCCGCGAGTCACTGGAGACCGTGACTAAACGCTTCCCCAATCACGCACGCGCCAAAGAAGCCGCGGCGCTTCTCGCGACGCTGAAGTAACGTACGTTGGCCAAATATCAGTAATCGGAGGTCACTCGTGGCGGGGGGCGTCGCCTGACTCTCAGTATTCTGAGGTCAGTTTCGGCGTGCCCCCGTTGCGAGTGACCTCCGATTACTGATATTTGGCCTACGTTTCTCATACCGACTCAACGTCAGTCGTGTTCGTCGCGAATCCGAGTGGGAGGAATGTCCGGATGAAGGTCAA
Source organism: Planctomyces sp. (assembly GCA_043775215.1). Classification (GTDB taxonomy): domain Bacteria; phylum Planctomycetota; class Planctomycetia; order Planctomycetales; family Planctomycetaceae; genus SXKJ01. The sequence continues at coordinate 2,603 of JAYVSP010000979.1, forward strand.
ACGCCAATTCCACGTTATGACTCACGGTCAGAAACTCAAAGAGATTATGCGTTTGAAAAATCGTTGATCGGATCAGTGCTTGTTGAGCTTCGATCAACGTGTCGCCAATCTCGTGACTGCCGTTTTTGATGGGGGCGAAGGCGGCGGCTTGGTCCACTTCAACCAGCAGGGAATCCGAAGTGTGAGATAACAGGTCAAACAGGAAACGCTCCAATTTGATGATCTTCCGAGACATGCCGTCCGCTTCACGTTGCGAGTCAGTAAGGCTGACCTCCTTCAATTGTCGATGAATGGGAAGTGCGTGAAACGTGGCGGCGACAGTTTTCAAGAACGAGAGCGAGATCACATGCATTCCCGTATTTCCGGCCCAGAAAGTCAATCTTCCGTCGGCTGCGGATTTGGCCCCCAGTGGTTCGGGAAGTTCGCTGTATTCAACGACTCGCAAATGATTCTCGTCGCGGACGAACACGCCGACTCTTTCATCGGCCGAACGACGTCGCACCACGAGCGTCGTCATGTCGGACCGACGGTGCAGATGCCAGCCGATCGAGACGGCGTCGGCCATAGGTAACAACGGATTGTCCACTTGACCGTAAAAGAGTAAGTCGATGCCGCGTTCAGCCATGTCTGCGAATTGACCGGATTGCCGCATCGCCGCCAAGAAACCCCCATGCCCGTCCGGGTACTGCAAGACGTCGCCAGTGGGCGTTCGGAGGGGTTTTTGTGAATCGGCATCAAACGCCGGCAGCGTTCCTTGGCGGAAGATGCGTAAGTCAGCGGACGGAAGCCCAAAATTGGAATGCTGCTGGAGAAACGTCGCGGTCTCGTGGTGAGTTGCCGGACTGGTCATCAGGTACAGAGGAATCGGCACGCCGTATGTTTTTCGCACGGCCAAGAGCTTCTCGATCAGAATTTGAAAAAGCGTGCGATTTGTGAGCGGACAGACTGGCAGCATGCCCTTCGGATGAGGGAACCCCAGCCGTGTTCCGAGTCCGCCGGCCACGATGGCCACACCAACCCGACCCTCTGCGAGCGCCGTTTCCCCCAGTCGTCGAACGGCCGGATGTCGCGTCTGTTCGCAAAGCGTCACCACATTCGGCGGCGAAACGTCGCTTGTGTGCAAATCCAGCGGTTCAGCGAATGGACCGAAATCTTCAAGCCGGTATTGCTGATCGGCCGTTTCCAGACGAAGACTCGGGCTGACTGTTTGCATTGCGAACCTCCGATCAAGAATCCAATTGAAAGCGTTTAATTTCCAGTCGGTTCAGTGCCGTGGACGACCATTTCAAAAAGTGATCGCAAGTATCGTTCGTAGTTCTTCCAACGCGCGACTGAATGTGAGTAGACCGGTTGCCTGACTTGAGCCAAGCTCGCGGTTCTGACCGACCGTTTTGCTTCATGGAAATGCAGACAATCGGCGGTCCATTCGACGCCAATCCATTCAAACATTTTCTTCGAAGTGGATTCCAAATCACCAACCAATTGCTCGTAGTCGATTTCGAGCATCGGTGTCGAAAGCGTCTTCCGCCAATGTTCCATGAGACGTTGATAATCGTGGATACGGCCAGCAATGTGACGGAAATCGTTGGTCCAGGTTAGATCCTTGAAGTTGGTCAGCCAACATGACAGCGCGACGTCTCGGACATCGCGTCGGCAGTGGATGATCCGTGCTCGCGGAAACATTGCGGCGATCCAACCGAGGTACCAAGCGTTTTCGGGCATCTTGTCGACAATGTGGGTGGCCTCAATGTCCGTGCGCCGGAGTTGTTCCAGATACTTCTCAGTCGATTTCCGAACGTGATCGGCGGTTGCCTCGTGGACACACTCCAGCGGCTTTCCCGCCCGGTTCATGAATTGCGGAAGAGCCTCAAAACTGACGGTGGCGAATCGCGGTTCCCCAGCCCCGGCGATACGTGGATTCGCAGAAAGGATTTGTTCCGTGAGCGTTGTCCCGGAGCGCGGCATTCCAATGACGAAGATCGGCAATTCTGTCTGAAGTCCCCCAGCGCCCAGCCGACGAATTGTCGGGCCATCAAAGACCTGCATTGATGTTTCGACGAACTGGCGATGGTCCTGGGGTGAATAGGATTTTCCTTCGGACTCAAACCACGCTTTCGTCAAGGAATTGCCGCGTTCGGCCTCGAACGCGGCTTGCTCGAAATCCTTTTTCGTGTCGAAGTAGTGTGACCTCGCAAAATAGAGTGCGGATCGTTGGCGTTTTTCCAACGACACTTGATCGATCAGTCGTTGCATCTCTTGTATGTCGTCATCAGTCACACGACTTCGGTGGAACGCCGCCAAGTTGATGTAGGGACTGACCTGATCGGGATTCAGCGTCAGGGCTTTGCGAAAGCAATTGAAGGCTTGATCAAGGTCTCCCACTTCATCAAACGCCTGACCGAGTTGGCTCCACACCTGAGCCATGCCGGGCGACAATTCCAACGCGCGTTGAAAACAGGGGATCGCGCCTTGATGCTGCGAAGTCTCGACGAGAGCCGATCCCAGACTCACATGGTAGTTCGGGTTTCGCGGATCGAATTCGATGGCACGTTGATAACTGCGAATCGCTTCGGGAATGTTTCCGACAGCCCGCAGCGCGTTGGCGAGATTGCAATGTGCGGGTGCGAATTCGGGAACGCCGCGAAGCGCCTCGTGGCAGTGAAACAGCGACTTCTCGACATTCCCTTTGGCCAGCAACAGCGCGCCCAGGTCGCTGTGAATGACATGCTGTCGCGGATCGAGTTCGAGGGCGCTCCGGTACTCGGTTTCCGCGTCGTCGAGTTTTCCAAGTTCGCGGAATGCGTGTCCTAATCCGATGTGTGCGCGGACGAAACTGGGATGCAAGTTCAGACACGTTCGGAATCGCGCGACGGCCTCGTGAAGTTTCCCTTGGCCCATCAAAGCAAAAGCCGAGCAGGACAATCCAGCGGCAGAGTTTGAGTCCAGCTTCAGCGCCTGTTCGGCAGCCATGAAAGCCGCTTCTGGTTTTCGTTGTTGGCAATGAACCTCGGACAGCAGGCAATAGGCCGCAAGCATTTGTGGAGCGGCACGGATCGTTCGTTCGAGTCGAACGACCGCGCGTGGCTGGTCGCCTTTTTGGTGAGCGATCAACGCCAGCAAGAACAGCGCGTCGCGGTGATTCGATTCCAGTTCCAGAATCCGAAAACACTCCAATTCCGCGGGTTCGATTCGTCCGTCCCGATGCAGACGCGTCGCCATTTCCAGACGTTGCGATACGGTAGGCAAGTGCTGAGGCTGCGACATCACGGTGTCTTTCCTGATCAGTTCGGAAGCCGTTCAAGTTCACGAATCAAGTCTGGTAGCTGCTGCTCGTAATGCTTCCAGCGCGCGACGGAATCCGAGTAAATCGGCCGTCGGATTTGACTGGCGCTGGCGGTTCGCACCGGTCTTTTAGACTTGTGGAATTCGAGACATCCAGGATGCCAGGCGAGGCCAATTCCTTCGAGGAGTTTTCGGACGCACGGTTCAGGGTCGGCGACCAAGTCCTCGTAGCAAATCTCCAGCATTGATGCTCCGATCTCGTTCCAGTGCCGCATGACGCGTCGATATTGCACGATCCGCTGGAGAAGGTCTTTCGGATCGTGAGTCCAATGGTCACTTTGAAATCGGGTCAACCAACAAGACACCGCGATGTCACGTGGATCGCGGCAACAATGGATGATTCGGGCGTTCGGAAACAACGATCGGATCCAACCGACATACAGATAGTTCTCCGGCAACTTATCGACGATGTGAAGAGCGGCGGGATTGAGTTGGCGGAGCGCGTCCAAGTGATGGTCCGCCGCCTGAGCGAGATGTTGCCGCTCCATCACCGAGACGCATTCGGTGGGTGGGAGTGGATTCCGCAGCAGTGTGGGGAGTTTCGCGAATCCATTCGGAACCAGTCGGACCTCACCGGCTCCATGCACTTCCGGATGACTCGCGAGGATTTGCTCAATCAGCGATGTCCCTGAGCGTTGCATTCCAATCACAAACACGGGCTGCTCGGAAGGCAGACCCCAGCCGGTGATGCGCTCGAAGTACGGACGATCGAAGGCTCGAATCAACGCCGTCACGTGAGCTTCGTGTGCGGCCGACGAATAGGTTCGTTGTTGCTCGGCCAACACCTTCAACTTGATCGCGTGTGCTGCTTTGACATCGCGCGCCGCGCGGTCGAACTCTTTGCGTGCGTCGAGCCAACGCCCGCGTGAAAACAACAGCAGCGCGCGGGCCTCGGGCGGCAGGTCGCGTTTCGACAAAAGGCCGTCGATGGCGCGTAAGTCCTGCTCCTCCAGTCGCTCGGGGTAATACGTGGCGAGCGTCGAATAGGCTTGAGCGGCATTGGGGTTTCGTCGAACGGTTTCACGCAACCAATGGCAGGCTTCTTCGACTTCGCCAAGCTCGTGGTACAGAAGTCCGAGATTGTGCGTGGCGTCGGTAAATCCGGGCCACTGTTTGACGATGCGGTGGAAGCACTGGGATGCCTCTTCGTAATGGCGTTGCTCGGCCAACAGACCTCCCAGATTGTTCAACAGGCTGGGACTGGGAGCCAATTCAGCGGCCTGGCGGTAGACCGAAATTGCCTCGGTCATTCGTCCCTGGGACCGGAACAAATCGGCCAAATTCGTCAGCGCGGGGACGAAGTCTTGAGCCATCGCCAATGCGGCCTGGAATTCGGCCTCCGCTCCCTTGGCATCGTTCATGGCCAAGCGCAGCAGGCCCAGTTCATTGTCGATGGCCGGAGTTTGAGGGTGAAGCGGGCGTGTCTCTTCACACAGATGCTGGCATTTGGTGAACTCGCCCAGATGGCGGTACGCTTCCGCGAGCGCCAAGCGTGAATCCAGGCAGTTGCGATCAAGCTCGACCGCTCGTTTGAGCCGGGTGGCGGCGATGGACGGAACCCCTTGACGAAGTCCGATGAAGCCCAGCAATCGCCACGCTGCTTGCGTTTCAGGACCGTCTTCCAAGACGCGAAAACAATGCAATTCCGCTTGCGGCAGCTTTCCCTGCCGAAAGAGCGCGAAGGCTTCGTTCAAGAGTGATTCAGTAATTTCCATCATCAATGGTTTCAGTGCATCTTCAAGGGACCGCCCGGCACCGCTTTCTCCGGAAAGTGGAGCGTGAAAGCCGAATGCCGTTCTCGTTCGACTCCAGCGTCTTCCCAGCCGTAGCCGTACATGCCGTAGTGCCATAACCGAATCGTCGTATCGGCCATGATCTTGAAGCCGCAACATCTTGCGCGTTGGCAGAAGGCGTAATCCTCGGCGAGATACCAATAGCCGTCTTCATACGGATTCAACATCGGGTGAAAAAACGGAATCATCGGATGCTGAAACCGCTCGTTGCACATCGGCAGGTCGAGCTTTTTCTGCACGGTCAAATAGACCTCGCGCCGTACCAGCAGGAATCCCGTTCCGGCATACATGAATTCGCGCAGTCCGCCATCGCGTCCGAATTCGAGTCGTGGCGTCCCCGGAACAATGTGGCTGGCCAACGCGCGCTTCCCCTTCTGCGGATAGATGCCGCAGACAATCGGCAAGTTATGAGATCGCAACTGATCCACGGAATCGGGATGAAAGCCGACGTCCGAGTCGATCCACAGCGTTTCCTCAAAGCCCTCCATCAGCGCGTCCGTCGCCATCTGATTCCGCCCCTGATCGATGGCGGCATAACCACGGACGCGCCGCACGGGATACCCCCGGCGTTCCAATTCTTTCAGTGCGTCGTCGCAAGCTTGAACGATGTGATCGGTGAATGGCACGAGAATGATGCAGCGCCGTGGATCTTTGGGGTCCGCCGACATTCGCAGATGCCGCCCCGCTTCCTTCCTTGGCGGCTCACCGCCAGTCACCTTCACTCCCACTTCAATGACTTGCTCGGCTTTCGGAATCCCGACAAAACTCAACAGGTCTTCGACGCCCTGTTTCGTGTTCAGCGCCGCCTCCATGTCGAAAATGCGGAACTGATTCGGGAATCGTCGCTCACAATCCTCCGCCGTCTGGTAATACTCGTCCCAGTAACGGCGAATTCCCTCCTCGCGGTCCGTCACGTCGTACTGCGGAAATAGACGTGTAAAAAACGGATCGTGATGCCAACCCTCCGCCGGCGACTTGGCCCAATGATTCATCCGCAGCGGGCTATTCCGATCGAGCCAAGCGCAGAAACTCCGCACAATCTCATCCTTCGGCCGCTTCAAGCAAACCACGCGAATGCTCGGCTCGCACTGAATCGCTTCGTCCACATACGGAAGATACCAAGAGGCGACATCGCCGATTCGCAGGCCGTCACGAGTCCTGCCCCACCGCTCGAATTTCTCCCGAATCCCCGGCCGATCCGCGCGCCGTTCCCACGGCAACAACGGCCACTCCTGATGCGACACCTGCGTCTTCGCCTGACGGTTCAACAGCCCCATCAACGACCGCAGCCCACATCGCCCGGCTCCCACTCCCAAAATGACCTGCTGCATTCTTTGTCCTATTTACGTCAACCTTCATACGAATGATTTCATTTCTGGTGGCTCACGTTCCTTACTTCTGTTGTTCGCTCGCTTCAAGAAACTTCACCAATTCAGTGCGCCCTCGTGCGGCGGCGAACTCACGAGGCGTGAGTCCCTTCCCGTTTCGAAGTGTCAAATCGGCTCCGTTCTTGACCAACACCTTCGCAACTTCAAGATATTTCTCACCGGGCCATTCACCACATTGATGCAACGCAGTGAAACTACTCAAGTCATGATCGCCGTCCCGCATTTGTGCGTTGACATCGGCCCCATTCTCGATCAGGAGCTCAACGTACTTAATCTGACCATATCTTGCCGCCAAGTGCAGGGCACTGGCGTCGTAATATCCGCTAGCTTTCTTATTCACGTCGGCCTTCATCGAGCAGAGATACTTCATACACTCCGGCCCTACAATCACTTTTGACTCATTGAATCCATCACAGATTCTCATAAGCGGCGTCTTTTCCCAACAATCACCCGCGTTCGGATCGGCACCAGCCTCCACGAGTCTACGAAGGATTGTGACATTCCCATGCTCCGCTGCAATGTGGATTGGAAATGACCAATACCCGCTTGGATCCACATATTTGTGCTGCCAGAGGCCGGAGGAGATTAGGTCTTTCGCGGATACGACGTCATCAGCCTCAATGGCACCGACTAAGTCGCCGACGGTCGAGGCGCGGAAATATCGTCCAATAACCACCAGCAGTACCAATATTCCGAGAATGTATCGCACAAGTCGCCGCAGTGGCATCTTGTGATGGATACTGCACATAGCGTCGTCCTGAAATTAACTCTTTGCCATCAGCTAATGGTTTTTCTTTCGATCCTTCTTTGCATCTCTCGCGGCACCGCCGCTGGCTGCAGCCTGCGCTTTTCCGAGAGCTGTATCCCAATATGCGCCATGATTTCCAGTTTTTTCGATCGTTCCGTCGGGATGAGCTGTAAACTCATCACCGTGCGGTGTGACCGCATAACTGTCAGTGTATCCAATTACGTCTGCATCCGTCATTTGTGCAACCTTTTTCGCAAAGTCTCTACCATGATCATATAGGCAAACGTAACAACCCTTAAAAATTATCGTGCCATCATCGGCCATCTTGGTCTTCAATTTTGCAAGGAATTTCGATGCTTCTGAGTTTGAATCTGTGAGTGCCTGTGCATTTATCGGCCCAAGACCAGCCGGACCGGCGTGGCCAGCGATGGCGACATCTGCCAAGGTACCATCTTCAATTGAGTCCAACCATTGATTCAGTTTCTTCCAATCGGGTTTCGCTGGATCTAGAGTGATTGCGTCACCATGTGCACACCAATTCCACATCGACGTTATGCCGTTTGTTAAGAAGTCGTTGTCTCCCCAAAAGGTGATCGAAGCACTTCCGTTAGGCTTTTCTTTCTTTGGCTCGGAGTTCTGTGGAGGCTGCACGACTGCACCGCCTCCTTTGCCGGTGGGCTTGGATCGTTCTGGGGACTCTGTCTTTTCAGTAGGTTGCTTCTTCGGCTTCTCCTCTTTTGATTTTTCGGATTTAGCCGGCTCCTTCGGCGCTTTCTCTTCGCTCTTCGGCGCGTCGGCGGCGGCAGGCGCCGGACTTGGCGTGCCTTCGTCCGTTGGGGTTTGCCCGGGATTGAAGCAGACCGTGGTGGTTGTCGCGGAGCCGCTGCCGCTGGTGTAGGCGTAGCCCACCGAGAGGGCGCTTCCGTAGGCCAGTCCCTGCGAGAAGGCGGAGAAATTGGGACTGCCATTCAGGCTGGTATTCCCGCCCCCGCCGGAGTAGCCATAGCCGTAGTAGCCATAATAACCGCCCCCGCCGTTGCGGTAAGCTCCGGAGTACCAGCCGGGATAGTTCACTGTCGTGCTGTAGGAACTGCTCATCGTGGGGAAGGTGGTGGACGACGAACTGCTGCTGGTGCTGGTCGAGCCGCCGTAGGTCCAACTGGTGGTTTGGCTGCCGCCACTGCTGCCCCAGGAGTTGGTGTTGCCGTTGACGTTGTTGGCGAAGGAATACGTCGTGGTTTGCGTCCCGTTCCCATTCAGCGTGGCGGACCACGATGCGTTGTAGGCATAGTTGTCCGTGGCGTCGTGATGCGACGTGCTGAACCAATTGTTCGTTTGACTGTAGGCGTAGGTGCCTCCCGACCCGGATCCAGAATACGAATAGGCAAACCAAGTCGAGTCGTTCCAAGTAGAGTCATAGGTCGACGTTTCAGTGCCATTGCCGGTGGCGCTGCCGGAAGCGGTTCCCGTCGTCGTCGCGACACCGGATGAGTAGGTGGTCGTCAACGAGTAGCTGTAATTCGACGCGAAGTCCTCGTGTTTGTAGTGACTCCAAGTCGTCGTCCCGTTGTCTGAGCCTCCCTGGCTCGATGTCCCATAGTTCGAGTTGTAATAGATCGTGCCACTCGCGTCATATGTGTAGTCCCCATGCGTCTCCTCACCGCCAGATGCCAACGCGGAGGTCATGTTCCAGCCACTGTCGTCCCGGTCATAATACTGCGTGTTCTGCGCCGAACTGCTGTAGCCGCCGCTCTCGGTGTACGAGCCGTTGTAAATGACCGTGCTGGTGTTGCTGCCGCTGCCCGTCGTCGCGGTCAGCGAAGCGGTGCCGCTGCCCGAATAGGAAAACACGTCGCTGAAGTGATCGGTGGAACTGCCGCTGCCGCTGTATTGCCACGCGCCACCGGCGGGCAACGTCGCGTTCGCCGAATACGCATACGACCAACCGTTGCTGCCGTTCTCCGTGATCGTGCCCGAAACAGTCAGGTTGCTGTCGGCGTTCCAGGAGTAAGTGCCGCTGCCGGAGTACGAGTAGTCTTGCGACCCGTAGGACGTTTCCGTGCCGCTCCCCGAATCCAGCCACGCTCCCGAAGAGACGACCGAACTGACCGAGTGATTGTACGACCAACCTTCACTGCCATTTTCCGTGATCGTGCCGGACACGGATGCACCTGACGAACTGTACGAGTATGTTCCCGATCCCGAATACGAATGGTCGTCGCTTCCGTAGTCCGTGCTGCTACCACTGCCGGAGATCAAGTTCCAACCACCCGACGCATTCAGCATCTCGCCCCAAGAATAGCCGTAGGACCAACCTTCAGAACCGCTCTCCGTCACCGTCCCGCTGGTCGACCAACCCGAACCGGAATATGCGTAACTTCCACTCCCGGAATACGACCAATCGTCGGCACCATACGACGTCCCGCCCCCAGTACCGGTGTCCGACCACGCTCCCGAAGCCACCACCGATGTCACGGTGTCATTGTACGACCAGCCCTCGCTGCCGCTCTCCGTGATCGTGCCGCTCACCGAACCCGTGCCCGCCGCGTAGGAGTATGTTCCACTGCCGGAGTAAGACCAATCGTCAGCGCCATAGGCCGTGCTGCTGCCGCTGCCCGATGTCAGGTTCCAGGCCGTGCCCGCCGAATTCAGAGTTTCGCCCCAAGAGTATCCATACGACCAACCCTCGGAACCACTCTCCGTGATCGTGCCACTCACGCTCTGCGACCCTGATGACTCGGAGTAACTGCCGCTGCCTGAGTACGACCAATCATCGGCGCCATAGGACGAGCCAGTCCCACTGCCGGTATCCATCCAGACGCCCGCAGCGACAACAGACGTCACGGTACTGCTGTACGACCAGCCTTCACTGCCGCTTTCCGTGATCGTTCCCGACACCGAACCGCCTGTCGTGGGATACGAGTAGGTTCCACTTCCCGAATACGACCAGTCTTCCGAACCGTAACTGGTGCTGGAACCGCTGCCCGACGTCAAGTCCCAATCGTTGGTGAACAGATTCAGCGACAAGCTCCACGAGTAGCTGTAGCCCCAACCGTTTCCGCCGCTCTCCGTGACGGTTCCGCTCACCGACTGCGATACCGCGCCGGATCCCGACCCCGAGCCACTGGTGGAATAGTTTCCGCCACCGGCATACGACCAATCATCGTCGCCGTAGGAAGTTCCACTGCCGCTGCCACCGACTGTCTGCCAGTACCAGCCACCTCCCGAACCACTGGTCATCGCCAAGTCCGTCACCGAGTAACTGTACGACCAACCTTCACTGCCGCTCTCGGTGATCGTTCCGCTGACAGTCCCGCCCGTCGTCGCGTAGGAATACGACCCACTTCCGGAATACGACCAATCATCGCTGGCATATTCCGTACTGGTTCCGCTCCCCGAAGCCAGATCCCAACCGCCCGATGCGTTCAACGATTCGCTCCAAGAATAATTGTATCCGCCCCCTTCCGTGCCGCTCTGCGTGATCGTCCCGCTGACACTTTGAGTTCCACCGGAAGTCGAACTGCTGGACGAATAACTGCCGCTGCCGGAATACGACCAGTCATCATCGCGGTACGATGTGCCGCTGCCACTGCCGGTGTCGGACCACGCCCCCGATGACACGACCGAACTGACGCTGTAGTTGTACGACCAGCCTTCGCTCCCGCTCTCAGTGATCGTCCCGCTCGTTACCGAATTCGAGTATGAGCCAGAACCGAGGTACGACCAATTCTCATAACCGTAAGCCGTGCTTCCGCCGCTGCCCGACGTCAAATCCCAATCCCCCGAGGCGTTCAGCGTCTCACTCCAGGAGTAGTTGTACCCCGCCCCGTCGCCGCCATTCTCGGTGATCGTGCCAGCGACGCTCCAGGTATCGCCAGATCCCGATCCGCTCCCACTGCTACTTCCGGACGAGCTATAAGACCCCAGTCCGATATATGACCAATCATCTTGGCTGTACGAAGAACCGCTTCCGCTTCCCGTGTCCGACCACGCCCCTGAAGATACGACCGAAGTGACCGTGTAGTTGTACGACCAACCTTCACTCCCACTTTGCGTCACCGTTCCACCGACCGAAGTTCCCGACGAACTGTATGAGTAGCTGCCACCTCCCAAATACGACCAGTCGTCCTCCCCATAAGAAGTGCTGCTGCCGCTCCCGGAAACGAGATCCCAGTCTCCTGAAGCGTTCAGTGATTCGCTCCAGGAATAGCCATAGGACGATCCTTCGCTTCCGCTCTCGGTGATCGTGCCACTGACACTTTGCGTTCCACCGGAGGTCGAACTGCTGGACGAATAGCTGCCACTGCCGGAGTACGACCAATCGTCTTGGCCATACGACGTGCCACCACCACTTCCCGTGTCCGACCACGCACCGGAACTCACCACTGAACCGACGCTGTAGTTGTACGACCAACCTTCGCTGCCGCTCTCCGTGATCGTGCCGGAAACACTCCCGCCTGACGTTGCGTAGGAGTACGTGCCGTTCCCGGAATACGACCAATCCGAGTCACCATACGACGTGCTACTACCGCTTCCAGAGGTGAGATCCCATTCGCCCGACGCATTCAACGATTGATTCCACGAGTATCCATAGCCCCAGCCTTCAGACCCGCTCTCTGTAATCGTCCCGCTGAGACTTTGCGATGAACTGGATGTGGAATACGTGCCCCATCCGGAATACGACCAATCGTCCTGGCCATACGAGGTCGAGCTGCCGCTCCCGGTATCCGACAAAGCGCCGGAGATCACGGTTGAACTGGTCGAGACATTGTATGACCAACCTTTACTGCCGCTCTCGGTGATCGTGCCGAGAACCATTCCACCTGTCGTTCCGTACGTGTACGAGCCGCTGCCAGAATACGACCAGTCCTCATTGCCGTAGGAAGTGCTGCCACCACTCCCGCCAACCAGTTCCCACTCCCCAGACGCATTCAGGGATTGGCTCCAGGAATAGTTGTAGCCGGAGCCCTCAGCCCCGCTCTCCGTGATTGTCCCACTCACACTTTGCGTGCCACCGGAGGAAGAACTGCTCGTTAAGTAGCCGCCACTTCCCGAATAGGACCAATCATCTTGGCTATAAGACGTGCCGCTCCCACTCCCAGAATCTGACCAGACTCCCGACGTCGCGACCGGTGTCCATTCGAAATACCAATACAAGTCCGATTCCAACTGGGTCAACGGTTCCGGCTCGGCGAGCGGCGGTTGGCAACTGGCGTCATTACATCGGTGTCACAATGCTCCCATTGATGGCGGTTGAAATTCCAGAGACCAACATCATAGTTTCCCCGACATACGCAGCCATTGTGCATGAAAATCAAGTTTTCAGACCGTCTCTCGCTTGAAGTTCTCGCTTGAGCTCGTTCCAAATCTCGCTCTGAACAGATCTGTTCGTTTCGTGAGTTCTACAGACCGCACTGTCTTGCTCTGGGAACATCCGATGAGTTGCGCTAACGACGCCGCACGCCGTAGCGACGTTGTCGCTCGATTTCGCCGCTTGCCGGGCACCGCCTCCAATTTGACCGCTTTCAATGGTGATTTTGTCGAGCGGGCTCGTTCGATTGTGATTCCGCTGTGATGAAACGAGGTTTTGAAACCACTTTTCCAGAAATCAGAAAGCATCACCATGGCATTTTCCGATTGGCTCGTTGGCGTTCGTCGGCAATTGGGGCTGAAACCAAAAGCCTCTCGTCGGAAACGATTGGCCACTGATGGAGTCTGTTCCGCTGAGATTGAGGCGATCGAGTCGCGCTTGGTGATGAGCGCGGTTCCGATGGATTGGGGCTTGCATACCTTTTCGATCAGCACGGGATTTGTGCCCAATCCCGGCTCAACGTTTTCAACGATAGTGATGGGAAATAGCACGAGCAGCACGACCACTCCCGGTTCTATGACGAGCAGTTGGTCGGATGAAAATGGCGTGGCCCATACGACGGCGGATTCGTGGACTTCAACATTGACAATCACGACGACTCTCACGGGAACAAGTTGGACCTACAGCGAAATCTTGACGTCCAGCTATACCAACTCAACGAGTCCAGTGACGTTGGGTGACGGGACGACCGAGACGGAATGGGGTCGTACAACTACACGTTTTCCGCGAGCGGCGATTCGACCTGGTCGCAGTTCACATTCAACGGAGATGGTTGGGACTACGCGAGTGGGAGCGAGACCGAGACGTGG
>JAYVSP010000980.1:0-10638 GCA_043775215.1 Planctomyces sp.
CAGAACCGATTCGCCCAATTGCTTGATCCCATCGGATTGCCCCAGATAGGCAAGTGCCATCGCCGCATTGAACCGCACTTCCGGATCGGGATCAAGCAATTGGGCGAATCGGTTCTGGACCGAGCGTTTCGAGTGTACGCCCTGGCCGCTCTGGCGACGCTCGACGATGCCGAGGCCCACTTAGTTCTGCGGAATCTGATGAGTGCATCTCACGATGAATTGGGCAAGACGCTCGACAGTGCCGAACTCCGTTATGGTGCCTTCCGCGCTTTGTGGACGCTCGACAAACGCGATCCGTTCCTGAGCGGTGAGATGATGAAGGATACTGCCGACCGAGAACTCTTCGCCCTGCACACACTGCCGACGGATGGCGAGCCGATCATTCATCTGACTCAGCACCGTCGGTCCGAGATTGTGTTGTTCGGCGGCGAACAGAAATTCAAAACGCCACTGGCCGTTCGCGCCGGAACTCGAATTCTGGTGACCGCTCAACCCGGCAAGGATCGCATCGTGGTATCGCGGTATGAACCGGGTCAGCCCGACCGTCGCAAAGAAGTGACGCCCAACGTGGCCGAAGTTATTCGCACGGTGGTCGAGTTCGGCGGCAGCTATCCCGACGTGGCGCAGATGCTGCTACAGGCCGCGAAGCAACAGAACCTCATTAGCCGTATCGCGATCGATTCCTTGCCGCAAGGTGGCCGCGAGTATGTTCGTAAATCGTCGGATTCCGATGAGGCAACCGCAAAGAAGGTCCGAGTCGGCAACGCCAATCTCGCTCCGAACTTCGTTCCCAATCTCAAGGATCCCGAATCGGCCACGGGTCAGGAGTCCATCGAACAGCCGATCGAATCCCCTGACTCCTCCGAGAAACCTTCCGAAAAGAAGGACGACACCGTTAAGTCCGGGACCGACGAAACTCTGGCCGCGGCCGACATACGCGGTAAAGCTTCGCTCTCCGACGATCGCAAAACGGTAGCGTCCGAAGTATCCGATCGACGCTGGTTTGAGTTCCGGAATCGCAAGTAAACCTACAACGCTAGATTGCCATTTTTCGTAGCTGAATTCGCCAGAATTCAGTCATTTTCGAGCAGAATGATCTGAAGTCTGGCGACTTCAGCTACGGTCTAGCGCTGTAGGTGTAACAGAAGGCAGGAAATCGACTGCACGGCAATAAAGCACGAAGAAGGTGAAAAACTGTGGGGTGAAACATACGACGCCGAAGGTCACAAAACTTTCCAAACTTCTTTTTTCAATGTCTCGCATTTTTCGCCCAATATTTTTTCACCTTCTTCCGATGCGACTTGGTGCTATCTCCCTCTCCTCACATTTATGACCGTCGCCCGCCATGTTGAAGTCGCTTGAAATGTTCGGCTTCAAGAGTTTCGCGGATCGGACGCGTTTTGATTTCTCGAACGGCATCACCTGCGTGGTCGGGCCCAACGGCTCGGGCAAGAGCAATGTGGTCGATGCCATCAAATGGGTGCTGGGAGATCAAAGCCCGAAAAGTCTGCGCGGAAAGGAAATGACAGATGTCATTTTCAACGGAGCGTCCGGCCGCAAGCCGGCTGCGTTTTCTGAAGTCATGCTGACATTCGATAACGCCCAACGCTTCCTGTCGGTCGACGCGGCTGAGGTGCAGATCGGACGCCGTTTGTGGCGCAGCGGCGATTCGGAGTACCTCATCAATCAGCAGGCCGCTCGATTGAAGGACATCAAAGACCTGTTTCTGGGAACCGGAGCCGGCTCGTCCGCGTATAGCATCATCGAGCAAGGCCGCGTCGAGCAAATTCTGCAAGCAAACGCTTCGGCTCGACGAAATGTTTTCGAGGAAGCGGCGGGCGTGTCGCGGTACAAGGCTCGCAAGGAGGAGGCGACTCGCAAGCTGGAACGAGTCGAGCAGAACTTGCTGCGGCTGCGGGACATCGTGGATGAAGTGGAATCGCAGCTCAACACAACTCGGACGCAAGCCTCGAAAGCCGCCAAGTACCGTGAAGTTTCGTCCGAACTGCGTGAATTGTGGTTCGGTCTGGCCGCCGATGATCATCGACACTACTCCGCGCAGTTGACCGCGGTCGAAACCGAGCTGCATGGTGGAGAATCGCGTCTAGCCAACCTGACTGCGCAGCAACAGGAATCGGAAGCAAAGCTGTCGGTCTTCGATGCCGAACTGTCTGAAATCGACCAGCGTCTGCGACAGGCTGAGAAGTCTGCCGGTGGTAATCGCGAAGGGGTCGTCCGACACGAATCCACTTGGCGTCACTTGACGGCGAGGCAGAAAGAACTGGATTCGGACCTCGACCGCTTGCGCCGGCAGCGAGCCATGATGCTTGTCCGTTCGCGCGAGATGACTGCCGAACTCAACGGTGTCAGTGAAGAGTTGTCTCACAGCGCAGCCGAGCAAGTTCGATTGCGCGATGAACTCGCCGCCACCGAGTCTTCGTTGCTCGAACTCACGACACAGCTCAAGGCCGACCAAGCGACCGCGGAGCGCGAGCGACAGAAACAAAACGAACTGACCCAGCAAGCCCACGCGACGCGGCAACGTGTCAGTGGCTTACAGTCGCAACGTGATGCGGCAAATTCAGCCACGGCCGCCACGGGACAACGGCTGGCTCAGTGCGATGCCGACATTCTCGCCGGACAAGCCGAAGTGCTGCGGCGACAAGCGGCTGTCGATGCTGTGTTGACAGAAGTGGGATCGCTCGACGAGCGAGTGCGCGAGACTCGTGATCGGCAACAACGACTCAGCGCGGAACAAGAACGCCTTCAGCAACAACTCCGCGAACAGCGTGAAGACCGCAGTGCCAAACAATCACAGCAGGCGCTGTTGGAAGATCTTGAACGCCGGCAAGAGGGACTCGGCATCGGCGTGAAGGAAATTCTCAGCCGCGCGCAGACGTCGGACTATCCACCATGGAACAGCATTCTGGGCAGCGTGGCCGATTTGATCGAAGCGGACCTCGACGAAGCGGCGATCCTCGAAGTCGCACTGGGCGGCCGCGCGCAGTTGATCGTCGTCCGTGAAATGCAGCCGGTGATCGACTACTTGAACAGTGGCGTCAGCCGGCTGTCGGGTCGCGTCGGGTTTGTGGAAATCACCGGAGCCGAAGCGGCCGATGGGCTTTATGGGACTTATGGGACTTATGAATCCCATAAATCCCATTCTCTACCCACCACACACCTGGATGCCGTCGGCGTCATCAAGCGTGCCGATCAGCTTGTCAGTCTAAAGTCCGGCTGTCCCGGATTGGCCGAAGCGTTACTGGGGACGACATGGGTGGTCAGCACTCTGGACGTCGCGATGCAATTGGCGAGCGGTGACGGGCGTGGCTGCCGCTTCGTGACGTTGCAAGGTGAACTTCTTGAAGAAGACGGAACCCTGTTCGCCGGTGCCGTGCGTAGTGAATCGGGATTGCTGACGCGCCGCAGCGAATTAAGACGCTTGAAGAATGATTTGCTCCGTCTGGACCGCACGATCGCCGACGGCGAGCGGCAGTTGAATGATGTCACGCAGTCACTGAAAAGCGTTGAGCGGCAAATCGATTCGGCAACCACGGCGAAACACGAACTGGCCAATCGGCTGGCACAGGCACGTTCCGACGTCGCCGCGCAACGGCAAGCGGTCGAGCGGCTGAATAATGACCGAGACACAATCCTGGCCGAGGCAGCGCGGTTTGAATCGCTCGCGGCCGAGTTGGTGCTGCACATCGATCAGGCACAAGCGGAACAGACTTGGTTCGACGACAACCTGGCTATTTTGCGGGAGTCGCTGACAACGCTCGAAGCCAGCGTCGCGCAGCGAGATCAGCAGCGGCAGACGTTCGCCCAGCAGCAGGTTGATCAACGCTTACGACTCGCGAAGCACGAGGAACGCGTGCAGTCTCTGCAAATATCGGTTGTCCGATTGCGCGATGAACAAAAACAGCGGGACGAGCAACTCGAAGAAGCTGAACGGCGTCTGGCCGACGTCTCTGCACAATCGCGAGAACTCAAGTTACAGGTGCTCAACACCAACGCCGAACTGTGGGAACTGCAATTGTTAGACGAGCGATTTTCGGCCGAGGTCGCAGCCGTACTCGCGGAAAAAGAGCAGTTACGGACTCGTAAATCGTCGTTTGCCGAGACGGAAGCTCGCTTGCGAACTCAACGCCGCGAGCTGGCGGACAAATTGCATGCTCACGAGATCGCCGCCCGAGATGCTCGGCACCAATTGCAAGTCTGCGCCGAGCGGATCGAAGAGGAATATCAATTGACGCTCGACGAAGTCGTCGCGTCGGGAGCCTCGGCATTCGCCAAATGGCAAGAGGAACAGAAACAGAAAACCGCCGATCACCAGCAGCCCATCAGCGACGACAACGTGAGCGGCATGGCGCTAGCCGCCGGTGTCGACGACAACCCCGAAGACACACCCAACGATACGAATGCCGACCTCGAAACGGCGGCGCCAGATGACAACAACAGTTCGGACTCCGAGCTGGCAGATTCGAAATCTCAAATCTCAAATCATGATTCTGAAATTTCAGATTTGAAATCTGAAATGATAAATGGCGACCCGGTCGCCTCATTTCTCGACATTCGCCCGGAACTGGAACAGCGCGTCAATCGGCTGCGCCGCAAACTGAAGCTTATGGGCAGCGTGAACACCGACAGCCTCAAAGACCTGGATGAACTCGACGCGCGGTTTCAGCATCTCAGTTCGCAGTTGCAAGACCTCGAAGAGGCGAAAGGAACGCTCGAAGAAATCATTCGCCAGATCAACGGCGAGAGCCAGCGGATGTTCCTGACGACTTTCGAAACTGTCCGTCTGCACTTCCAGGAACTGTTCCGCAAGCTGTTCGGCGGCGGCGAGGGAGACATCATTCTGGAAGACCACAACGACGTGCTGGAATGCGGTATTGACATTGTGGCTCGGCCCCCCGGCAAGGAATTGCGGAGCATCACGTTGCTCAGCGGCGGCGAGAAAACCATGACGGCCGTGGCACTGCTGATGGCCATTTTCAAAAGCAAGCCCAGCCCCTTCTGCATCCTGGACGAAGTCGACGCGGCTCTGGATGAAGCCAACATCGAGCGTTATAGCGGTATGGTCAAAGAGTTCCGGAACACGACGCAGTTCATCATGATCACGCACAGCAAGCGCTCAATGCAGGTCGGCGACATTCTGTACGGAGTGACGATGGAACAATCCGGCGTGTCAAAACGCATGGCCGTCCGCTTCGAAGACGTCAGCGGCGACGGCCACTTCCGCGTCACACCGTCACCAGAATCCAACAGCAACGCGGCCTGATCGGCAGGCTTGCATTGACGTGTGTTGCCGCGTGATGCGACGTGAGTGAATTCCAATGCCGTGGAGTCGAACATGCCGATCTTGCTTCACGGAACGACGCGGCAACGAGCCGAGGAAATCCTCCTTCACGGTCCCGATCCAGACTTCATCGAACCTGGTGGCGGCGCGAAAGCCGAAGGATTCTCGATGTGTCTGGAAAATGGCCCGTTTCCCTTGGGACATCCCGCGGACTATGCTTATGCCAAATCACGGCAATTCCCAGCCGAATGCGGAGCCGCAATCGTGGCGGTGGACGTCCCCGATCAGATCATCGCCCTCGCAGTGACACCGTTTTTCCCACTGACTCAAGGACTGATACAATTCGACAGCGGAGCAGGCCTCGAAGTGTTGCGAGCCGCCTGGCCCGGACTGACTAAAGACATCCGATCGGTGGAATGCCCATGAAAACGACAGTTTCAGCCGCCGAAGCGGTTAAGCATGTGTTGACCTCATCGACGAGGAGTGTGGTCGAATTAGTGGACGACCTCTTGGCTCTTTGCCATTCAGGTCGCGTTCATTTCCAATTTGAGTCCGGACGTTGTTTCGTCGCCCGCGATTGTGATTCGAAATCGGAAGAATTCAACGTACCGCTATCCAAGTCGCAGTTTCGCGCTGTTTTGGCTCGAATCGCGGTGCTCTGCAATGAGGCGAGTTCTACGAGCGTGTCACCGTACGGTGGCCAAGAAATCATCAGACTCGCGGACAACCAAAGGCGGGCAGTTCGTGTCACATTTGCGAACACACCTGACTCTCAATCTCTCGATATTCGGCCGGTCCGCAACGACACACTTTCGACCAAAAAACGCGCCAACAGTCCCGCCGAAACAGCCCAATTATGACCGTGACAAATTCGATCCGTATTTTGACATCATGTAGACGTCGCAAATCGAACAGATCGACGGGAATCGCGGAATCAGGATCACCAAAGATTTACGGGCATCTCGCTTCGTTCGTCCGACAAGCACCCGAATCGCAAATGCACTCCCTTTGGGAGCTGGTCGGCGAAGCGATGCAACGACGTCCCAGCCACGAACCCGTCTGGTTCAGTCCCGCCGGTGCTGGAGTTTCGTGGCTGCATGTGCGGCTCGACGATCGGCCGAAGTACTACGGTTATGAGCCATATCGCCGGCTCGATAGCGACCTCGAAGGTTATCGCTGTTATTTGGAGGCGATGCAGGACGACTGACAATAGAGCCGTGAACGGACCTTTTATATTTTCCGAGCAATGAAAAAACTCTCGACCTCGTGCAGCACGAGATCGAGAGTCGTCCAGGCTCGATGAGCAAATCGCTCCGCTCGCTGAGCTAAAGCATGTTGATGACTCGCTCCGCCAAGCCCTTCTCGCCCAAGACGATGTTGAGCTTGCCGGTCGAGGCGATCTTTTCCAGGACTTCCAACTCACGCAAACGCATGAGCGTCGGGTTGTCCTGAAGCAGCTTCGCCGTGTTCGACTGGCTGCGGATCGCGGCCGTTTCCTCGCGACGCACGATGAGGTTGGCCTCGGCCGCCTTCTTGGCTTCCGTCACCTTGTTCATCAAGTCCTTCATTTCGCCCGGCAGGATCACGTCCCTAATCCCGAACGAGACAACTTCCAGACCCAACTGTGCGGCGCGAGGACGGACGAGCTGTTCCAGCTCGCGCACGACCGATTCCTTATCCGCCAGGAACGGGTCGAGCTCGCGCGTGCCGATCATCGCTCGCAACGCATGCTGAGCCTCGCGGTACAGCGCCTGACGGAAGTCGTCGGCCACGCCGAGCGCCTGTCGAACGTTCGTGACGCGATACGTCACGATTCCGTTCACGCGCAGCGTCACCTTGTCCGCCGTCATGATCTCCTGCCCGCTGATATCCAGCATCGTCTCGCGAACGTCCACCGCGACCAGCTTGATCGTCGCGATGTTCTTCCAGAACGCATACCGCCCCGGCGACAACACCGCCGCGATCTCGCCATCCTGAAACAACACGCCCTGCTGACCCGCCTCAACGCTGAGCACGTCGAGAGCCTGACCAACCAGCGTGGACTTCAGAATCACCGGCAGGTCGGCATGTTCAAAGCGCACGCGCCGCGCGTCGATGATCTCGACCCGCACCTCGCGGAACTTCGTCCAATACGCGAACTGCCCCGGCGGCAACACATGGCTGAACCGCCCATCGACCCACACCAGCCCGCGCTGGTAATCCTTCAGGTCAACAACAACCGCTCGGCCCTCGAGCATCCCCGATTTCACAATCACGTCGAGCTTCTCGTGAGTCAGCCAGGGAGCGCGCTGCGAAACGACGTCGATGCTGACTCGACCGAACGGATCGAAGAACCAATGCTGCCCTTCGTCCATCAAACCACGGAACTCGCCGCGGTGAAACAGCAAGCCGACTTCAAAGCTCCGAATGAAAACACGTCGAACGAACATGATGCCTCCTACGGTGGAAATCCCAAGATCCAAATCCCAATGACCAAGGAAATCCCAAATCTCAAATTTCAAATCCCAAACAACTCCAGTCGCGAAATTCAATTTCCGCGAGAACAGACCTCTCCGAATCAGTCGGCTTCAGCCGACTCCCCATTTGCCACCAGCTTGAGCTGGTGGAAAGCTGTCAGACAAAACCAATTCAGCCGGCTTCAGCCGGCTTGGTGGCCGGTCTTCAAACCTCGCCAATATCAATCAACCCGCATCCGACCATTTGAACCTTGGAGCTTGGGATTTCCTTGGACATTGGGATTTGGAACTTGGGGATATCATGCAAAGACCCTCGGGCGGCGAACCGTTCGGCCGTCACAGACGACCTCGACGGGAGGCCGCTTGATGGGGCGTGACAACTCGGACCCCGACCGTTGTCGCGCCGTGCCCCACGGAACCGCGACGCTCCACACGGCCGTTCGCCGAGCCTCACGCCGAATCAGATACGTCCCCTCAAAGCCAAGATCGCTGCTGCCGCCCCGTAGCTGCGGCATTCCATGACGCAGATTATTCGTCCGCGATCACGTTGCGCCTCAGATTGCGAGTCATGAAATGACTCGCCTACGAGAACAGCCGACAACCGACCGGCCGCCTCCCTTGGGTTTTTGGAAAACGCTCCCAAAGCGTTTGGTCGTGTGGACGGGAGTCGAACCCGTGACCGTCAGATTATGAGTCTGATGCTCTGCCAACTGAGCTACCCATCGATGCCGCGCCGTTTGTCACACCAGTTGGGAACACGTCCCACTGACCGATCTCTCGGAGCGAACGCGCCTCTGGCCGGGCGTCATCAACACGTCACTTGCGCCGCGTAGCACAGGCGGCTCGCCTGTGATTCATCGCAGCTCAGAGCAGGCGAGCCGCCTGCTCTACAAAAAGACGCCGGTGAGAGTCGAACTCACTCAATGCTGCTTTGCAGGCAGCCGCCAAACCGTTTGACGTCGGCGTCAACGCAATTTTGATTTTTGATTTTTGATTTGGGGCATCCTCAAATCGGCAATCGAAAATCAAAAACCACAACTCCCATTGTCCCCGCCAGGAATCGAACCTGGTCCGCGACCTTCGCAGAGTCGCGTGCATCCACCACACCCCGAGGACAATCAAAAATCAAAAATCCCGATTACCCCGCCTGGGAATCGAACCCAGTCCGACGGATTAAAAGTCCGCTATGCCGACCATCACACCGGCGAGGTGCTGCGTGTTTTCAATTCTCAAATCTCAAATTTGAAATCTCAAAGCTTCCAAAATGCCCCACCGAGGAGTCGAACCTCGTCAAGCAGCTTCGAAGGCTGTCGTGCGTCCGTCACACTCGCAGGGCAAACATCAATCCCAATTTCCAAAACCCAATGTCCAATGAATGACCAAGCCCAAACTCCAAATCCCAAGACATCGCAGAAGCCGATGAGGTTTGGGAATTGGTCATTGGGATTTCCTTGGACATTGGTGCTTGGATTTTGGAACTTCCCCAAAGAGCCGACGGCAGGATTCGCACCTGCATCCGCTGGTTTACGAAACCAGTGCCTTCTGATCGGCCACATCGGCGTTTGTCATCAATGCTCCGCCAAGGAGTCGAACCTTGTCTCTCGGTTTAGAAGACCGAGGTGCGACCATCACACTCGCAGAGCCACAGTGGATTTTCGATTTGTGATTTTCGATTTTTGATTGGAACTGCCTTCTCCGAATCGAAAATCAAAAATCAAAATGTCCTCGCCAGGAATCGAACCTGGTCCGCGACCTTCGGAGGGTCGAGTGCGGTCCAGCACACTCCGAGGACAGTAATCGAAAACCAAAAATCAAAAATCGAAAATCAAAAAGCCCTGCCGAGGAATCGAACCCCGTTCCGCTGTTTACAGGACAGCCATGTCACCATCACACCCGCAGGGCAAGCTGTTTTTCTGACCTCTGACTCCTGACCTCTGACCTCTGTTGCAGTGCCTCGCCTGGGAATTGAACCCAGTCCGGCGGATTAAGAGTCCGCTATGCCAACCGTTACACCCGCAAGGCAATGTGGCCATCACGCTCCTGCGTGATGAGCCTTTCAGATCACGCCCTCGAACGCTTCACGAAGCGCTCGATCTCAAACGAACAAGGCTCGTCACACGGAGCGATGACGGCTACCGAGCGACGGCGTGAGGATTCGAACCCCATCGAGCGGTTTTGGAGGCCGCTTGCTCTCCCAGGAGCACACCGCCGAAGCAATTTTCGATTTTTGATTTTCGATTTTTGATTGGCAGTGCCGCTCAATCGCAAATCAAAAATCGAAAATCGAAAATCCCCATTATTCCTTCAACTCGACGTTCCAGTACGCCTCGCTGAGGAACTTGGACCAGCTTTTGACCCGCACCTCGTGCGAAGCGTAGAACGCACGCCAGGCCGGTTGAACTGGCTTGTGTTTCAAGCACAAGCCTGCCTGTGCAGGAGTACGATCCGCCTTGCGCGAGTTGCATCCCACGCAAGCCAAAACGCAGTTTGTCCAGTTCGTCACGCCACCCTGCGAGCGCGGGATGACATGGTCGATGGTCAACTCGTCGCTGCCCGGCTGGTCGCCACAGTACTGACAGGTGAAGTGATCTCGCTTGAACAAGTTTCGGCGAGAAAACGTCACCGCCTGCCGCGGCAGCCGGTCGTAGTGAGTCAACGTCACGACTTCCGGAACTCGCAGCCGGATGCGGCCCGCTTGAATGAACAGCTCATCGTCGCGCGGCCGCTGCGCCGACCAGTCCTCCCACGAATACAACTGGAAGTCGCTCGGATCGACCACGCGCGCCGCTCCGCTGAATACCTTCACCAGCGCGCGAGCCACGGTCGACACCGTGATCGGCTGCCAGTTCCGGTTCAGAATCAGCGTCGGTCGAGTGATCG
>JAYVSP010000981.1:0-6542 GCA_043775215.1 Planctomyces sp.
AGTCCCTGACGACCGTAGACTGGCCCGACCGCGACGCTCGCCATAACCTCATGCTACACAATCGGCAGTGCCATTCGTTCCTGACACCTTTTCCTGCCCGCCGCCGTCCGCGCAAGTCGTAAAAATACTTCGTCTGCTCCGCGAATTAGTCCCCTTTTCGTTTTCGCGCCTCCGCGTTGTATGTCATACATCCGCCTCGCATAGCGAGCCTGCTTTTACTTGTATCTCATGATCTTCTTTTCGAATGCCTTTTCTTCAGGGGTCTTCGGATCCAATGGAAGCGGAAGCCATTGTTGTGGTCGGTGTGTCTGATAGCTTTTGAAGGCGTCTTCTGTTACCTGTAGGTCATTGCTCATGACGAGCCTTCCTCCGTAATGCTCGAATAATATATATCCTGGGTCCAGATGTTTTCCTTCGTTCGTCACAAGAACTATCTTCCCACGAACATTGCCAACCATGCAAGTTACGCGTCCTGTAATCACATGGTAATATTTTGCACTTGTTCCAATATTCGGATCGAGGAGAGGACCGGGCTCTACGAGCACTTCGTCGATTGGAATCGAGAAAAGTTTCTCTATTGCGACTTCATCTCCCGAGTAACGCCTGAATGTTGACAATGTGCCATCAGAATGGACTTGGCCGATGGTGGTGCCAAGCATGGGCCGAAGTTTCTTCAAATCCTTCGTAGCATGTGCAATTCGATATGCCTCTACCAACTCTTGGATTGACGCGGCCCCATGCTGGCCTGACTCCATGATTTGTTTTCGGTTGGCCTCGCCCGGTGGCGGACCCATGAAACCTTGATTGCATCCATCACATCCACTAACAAAGGTGAGGAGCCAGCATATTAATAACGTTCGAAAGAGTTGTGTGTGGCACTTCATGGGAGAAGGCAAAAGGGAGAAGGCAAAAGGGGTCAGGTCTCTTTTTACGGACCAACCGACGTTGACGACTCTGAAATCGCGGTGGTCGTTGGCAATGCGAGCAAGCCAGCGGCGATGGAGGAACACATTTAATGACATTGCGGAAGGCCATGTGTGGAATTATGCGTTCCTCAACTGTGCTGATCGTGGCGAGACGGGCTTCCTGATCCGATCGCCAAAACCTGGTAGCCAAGGGGGCCAACAAAAAGGGGGCAGGTGGTCAGGTCTCTTTGATTTCGTCGTCGGATGGAACATCGCCCGAAAACAGCATTGGCTCCTGCCGATCTACTCCCGCACGACGGCGTTTGAATCTCGTTGCTGACTGGGCAACGTACCGGCCCAACGAACTCGTTCGACTGGTCAGCGTCGTCGGGCATTCCACTTTCCGGGATCGGGCATTAGTTTTTGGGGGCATGGGCGGGCGCTGCTTCCTGACGGGAAGACTCGCGCGGCGGCACGGACACCGTCGCACCCCAAGCGATTCCCAAGCGATTCCCAAGCGATTCCCAAGCGAGTCATGCGGAGATTCGTTGTCCACCCGACATGGCTCGGAACGAATTCAAGAAACGCCTTACGGAGTTGGAATGATAAAATCCCAATTAGAGACACTCGATTTGCCCAGTGGGTTGGTCTCGGTCATCAAGACTTTTCCGCTGGTTCGCGAGATCGAGCACTGTGGGCTGGAATTCACCGTCTCACCGTTTGCGATCTATGCCACCTGCCCGCACTGCGGCACCGAGTTGAAAGTCCGCAGCTTTGCCAGTCAGGTTGAGGTTGAGGACGTGTTCGACGCGGTCTTCGAATGGCTCACCCAACCGGGGGCGGTGGAACTCGTTCGGCAGCGACAGCGGCAAATGGAAGACGACCTGGATTGAGTAGTTTGTCCGGCCGGGGAAGGGATCAATCTTGATTGGAAGATCGAAATCAATTCATCGGTCAATGAGGACAGGTCATAAGGGTCGAGCCCCAACTGGGCTGCCCACCCGAATCTACAACCGTGTTCTGCGCCCAGAACTCGCCAATCACCACGGTCCGTCACTCGCACTACAAACTTGACACAGCCAAAATGACTTCAATGGTTCAAGGAATCTAGTGCGTCTTCAAGACTACGAATTCGGGTTCATGTGAGTGAGCGGCAAGGCGCTAGCCGCCGGTGGTGCAGCAAGGCGATAAATCTAGCCGGCGGTGGTGCGGTTCGACCGCCGGCTGACGCCGGCTAGAGCCTTGCCGCTCACAACCCGTGATTTAAGTCTTGAAGACGCACTAGCGCGACTTCAAACCTGACGATCAGGCGAATAACCTTGCAGGTAAGTGCTCAGATCTCGACGACAACCACAGGCTTCCAAATGTTGCCCAGACTTCAAACATCTCTGCTCTGTTCTCTGACACTGTTGTTCGCCGTGTCGAGCAATCTACAGGGAAACGAATCGCCCATTCCGACCGCAGACGACGTTGTCTTCTTCGAGAAGGATGTCCTGCCGATCCTGAAGGCGAATTGCTTTGCGTGTCATGGATCGGAAAAGAAACTGCAAGGCGGACTGAAACTGACGAATCGAGAAGACATTCTCAAAGGGGGCGAGTCTGGGCCAGCGGTCGATTTGAAGAAACCAGAAGAGAGCCTGTTGCTGCAAGCGATCAACTACGACGGCTTGATGATGCCGCCCAAAGCCAAATTGACGAAGGCTCAGATTGATGTGCTGACGAAGTGGGTCACCCGCGGCGTCGCGTGGTCGGAGAAAGCAGCGGAGGCGGCAAAGAAGGCTCACGGCCCGCCGGTCGTGGATGACGAGGCCCGCAACTTCTGGGCATTTCGGCCAGTCGTGCGAGGTGATGTTCCGCAAATCAAAAATCAAAAATCAAGAATCGAAAATCCCATTGATGCGTTTGTGCTGGCCAAGCTTGAAGCGAATGGTGTTCAGCCTGCTCCGGCAGCATCGAAAGCAACGTTGCTGCGTCGGGTGTTTTACACTCTGACCGGCTTGCCGCCGTCGCCTGCTGAGGTCACGGCATTCGTCAACGACAACTCCACTGGCGCGTATGAAAAAGTCGTTGACCGGCTGCTTGAATCGCGGCATTACGGCGAGCACTGGGGACGGCACTGGCTCGACCTCGTCCGTTACGCTGAATCGAATAGCTTTGAGCGGGACAACCCGAAACCATTCGTCTGGCGGTATCGCGACTACGTCATTCGGTCACTCAACACCGACAAACCGTACGACCAATTCATCCGCGAGCAACTGGCCGGCGACGAACTCGATGAGGTCACTCCCGACTCGATCATCGCAACGGGCTACTACCGACTCGGCCTGTGGGACGACGAGCCGGCGGATCGACTGCTGGCATACTACGACGGGCTGGACGACATTGTGGCCACGACCGGGCAGACGTTTCTCGGCCTGACCGTAAACTGTGCCCGCTGCCACGACCACAAGATCGACCCGTTCTCGCAGCGAGATTACTACGGCATGCTGGCCTTCTTCCACGGGGTCAAGCATTACGGCGGCGATAATGAGATTCTGCGATTCATCGGCGATGGCGCAGCTCGGGAGCGGCAGAAAGTCGCCACCGCGGAATGGGAGATGAAGCTCGCCGCTGTGTCAAAGCAAATCGCCGCAGTCGAAGATGCGATCAAAGACAAGTTGCCCGCCGGCGAGATTGACGACTTCAAATTCGACGGCAAACGCCGCGAGATTCTCCGTAAGCAGCGCGGCAAACTGATCTCGGCCGAAGAACAGGAACGGTACGAAGCGCTGCATCGAGAACGCGGACAACTCGAACGTCAGCGGCCAAAATCTCTGGAACAAGCTCTGTCTGTGAAGGAAGAAGGTCGGCCGCGCGACACGTTTATCTTGGTCCGTGGCAATCCGCAGTCTCAGGGTGATCGCGTCGAACCGGCGTTTCCGTCCGTACTGCTCGCGGCGAACACCAAGTCGCCCGATTTGCCGCCGCACCGCGCCGGCTCCGAATCCTCCGGCCGCCGCCGAGTGCTCGCCGATTGGATCGCCAGTCCGACCAATCCGCTGACCGCACGCGTGATGGTCAATCGCGTTTGGCAATACCACTTCGGCCGCGGCCTCGTGCGTTCATCGAGCAACTTCGGCTACATGGTCTCGCCCCCGACACACCCGGAACTGCTCGATTGGCTGGCGACCGAGTTCATCCGCAATGGCTGGAAGCTCAAGCCGCTTCACCGGCTGATCGTGACGTCAAATACGTTTCGCATGGCGACTGATTTGAAATCTCAAATCTCAAATCTCAAATTTCAAATCGAGAACGAACAATCGAAAATCAAAAATCAAAAATCAAAAATCGAAGACCCGGAAAACGATCTCCTGTCACACTTCGATCTCCGCCGCCTCACCGCCGAGGAAGTTCGCGATTCAATCTTGGCCGTCTGCGGCAACTTGAATTTCGCTAAGACAGACGGGCCGAGCGTCTATCCGGTAATCCCACGCGAAGTGCTCGCCGGTCAATCAGTACCAGGAAACAATTGGGGTAAGTCGTCTCCCGAAGAAGCGGCCTCGCGCAGCGTGTTCGTCCACATCAAGCGTTCGTTGGCCGTGCCATTGCTGTCGGCGTTCGATGCCGCCGATCCCGATGCGCCGTGCCCTGTCCGTTTCACAACGACGCAGCCGGCACAAGCGCTCGCGCTCATCAACAGCACGTTCGCCAACGAACAAGCAGCCGTGTTCGCCAACAACCTGCGCCGTGAAGCCGGTAACGATGTGTCAGCATGCGTTCGAGTCGGGCTGACTCGTGTCCTGCAACGTTCACCGACCGAACGAGAAATCGCTCGTGGCGTGAAGTTCCTCGAAGACAACGTCCAGCAAGAGAAGGTCTCGGCCGACGAGGCTCTACGACGATTTTGCCTGCTGGCGATCAACTTGAATGAGTTTGTGTACCTCCCGTAGTGCAAGCTTCCAGATTGCAACTTGTTTGACCTATGGTGTGTGTGTTGAAGTTGATTGATTTTGTGAATTGTTTGAATCTCTTGAACTGTTTGAGTTGCAGGCTGGAAGCTTGCACTACGGAGGACAACATGACCAATTTCTGTGGCAGAACGCGACGTGAGTTCTTGTGGCAGACCGGAGCCGGCTTTACCGGTGTCGCATTGGCTGGAATGCTCGATCAACAGTTCTTCGCTCAGTCGGTACTGTCGGCCGACGGCGGAAAACAAGTCTTTGCAAATCCGCTGGCGCCAAAGAAGCCGCATCTCGATGCAAAGGCTAAGAGCGTCATCTTCCTGTACATGTACGGCGGGCCGAGCCACATCGACACGTTCGACTACAAGCCAACGATGATCGGTCGCGACAATCAGACGATCGCGGTCAAGACATTCGGCCGAGGCGGGAAAAAAGATCAGGGACGGATCGTCGAGCCGCGTTGGAAATTCCAGCAGCACGGCCAGTGCGGTCACTGGGTCAGCGAACTGTTTCCGAATCTGGCCAAGCATGTCGATGACATCGCATTTCTGCATTCGATGACGGCCGACTCGCCGATTCATGGCTCGGCCATGTTGCAGATGAATACGGGCAAGGTGCAGAGCGGTTCGCCGTGCATTGGCTCGTGGGTGAATTACGGACTGGGCACCGAGAACGAAAACCTGCCGGGGTTCGTCGTGATGCTGGACCCGCGTGGGGGACCGATCAGCGGCGCGAAGAATTGGAATAGCGGCTACATGCCGGCACAGTACGAAGGGACGATCTTTCGCTCGCAGGGCACGCCGATCCTCGACTTGGCTCGGCCGGCGGATCTGAGCGAAGCAGGACAGCGACGATTGCTCGACACGCTGCGCGAGTTCAATGACGACCACGCCGCTCGCTTGGGAAACAACTCCGCGCTGGCGGCGCGCGTCGCGAGCTATGAGTTGGCGTTCAAGATGCAGTCCTCCGCGCCGGAAGCGGTCGACTTCGCTCAGGAACCGCAGCACATCCAAGAGATGTATGGCCTGAACGACAAACGCTGCGGGACTGTTGCGCGGCAATGTTTGCTCGCGCGGCGGCTGGTTGAACGCGGCGTCCGCTTTGTGCAGATTTATTCCGGCGGAGCACACAACGACGACAACTGGGACGCTCACGGCGACCTCAAGCAGAACCACGACCTGCACGCCGGCGAGACGGATCAACCGATTGCTGCTTTGCTGACGGATCTGAAGTCACGCGGGCTTCTCGATTCCACACTGATCGTCTGGGGCGGCGAGTTCGGTCGCCAACCGACCGCCGAATACGAAAAAGGGACCGGTCGCGACCACAATGCTTACGGCTTCACCATGTGGGCCGCCGGAGGCGGCGTTCGCGGCGGCATTTCCGTCGGCACGACCGATGAATTGGGCAGCGCAGCCGTCGAGAAGCCATTCCACGTCAAACACTTGCATGCCACGATGCTGTATCAGCTCGGCCTCGATCCCGACCGCCTGACATACTTCTACGGCGGGCTCGATCAAAAGCTTATCGGCGTCGAAGGCGCGGACCCGATCCGCGAGATCATGGGTTAAGGACCGGCGCATCAATAACCGTCGTCGCCGAAGTCGTGAGACTTCGGACGGAACTCTCACGAGTTCCGCTACTCCAGACAGTTATTTCTGCGCCGGTCCTAAGCTAAGCTAAGCTAAGCTAAGCA
>JAYVSP010000982.1:0-5267 GCA_043775215.1 Planctomyces sp.
CGGCGGCCAGGGCCGACCGCGAGGTCATGGTGACGAATCGAGTTCACGAAGTCGATTGGGACTCACGGTGAACACTGTCAACCATGTCTCCGGCCCTTACACCCGTGTCGGTGGAGATCAGTGATAACCACTTCGAGGAAACGCCATGATTGCCCTGATCGCTCACGACCAGAAGAAGACCGAGATGCTGGAGTTTGTTCGCGCGCATCTGGACTTCTTCCGGCAGCACGAACTGGTCGCCACCGGCAACACGGGCAAACTGTTGGCCGAGCAATTGGGGCTCACGATCGAACGCGTGACGCACGGTCCGCTGGGTGGCGACCTGATCATCGGCGGCCGAGTCGCCGAGGGTCGTATCGCGGCCGTATTGTTTTTCCGCGACCCACTCACGGCGCAACCACACGAACCTGACGTCGCCGCGTTGATGCGCGTCTGCGATGTCCACTCGGTTCCGTTGGCAACCAATCGCGCGACAGCCGAAGCGGTGGTGCAAGCATTTCCCCACCGACCCCGTGTCGGTGGATGAAGGCCTTGTCGCTACCCCTCGTTATCCCGTTGCTACTGGGATTTCATCATTGACACGGGGTCGGTGGGGGAGTTGTTTCTGCGGACTTCGACAGGCTGACGATGATGCCGATCGCGATGAGGTTGATCACCAGGTTGCTGCCGCCGTAGCTCAACAGCGGATGCGAGATTCCTTTTGTCGGCAACATCGACGTCACGACGGCCACGTTGATTGCGGCTTGCAGAACCATTTGGGTCAACAGCGTCACACCCACGAGAAACTCAAAGCCGCGGCGGTCGTGATGCCGGAACAGTTCCAAGCCGGTGACGAAGAATCCCGCCCAGAGCAGCACCAGCCCCAACGAGCCGACCAAGCCCAGCTCTTCTCCGACGACGGCGAACACGAAGTCGGTGTTCGCTTCGGGCAAGAAACTCAGCTTCTGCCAACCCTTGCCGATGCCCACGCCCATCAGGCCCCCGGAACCTAATGAGAGCAACGACTGCTTGACGTGGTAGGACGCTCGGTCAATGTCGGACCAAGCCGCCACGAAATCGTTGATCCGCTGCCACTGATAGGCTTTCAACGTCAAAGCCACTCCCGCAGCCGGTACCAGGCCCAGCGCGAAATTGCGAATCGGCCAGCCCGCCAGGAAGAGCAGCAGGCCGCTCGACAGTGCCAGAAATACGGCCGTTCCCAAATCCGGTTGTTTGAGCACCAGCGGCAATGTCACCGCAATCGGTAACACGAACGGAATCGTTCCCGACAACCAGCGCCGCAGGTCTCGTTGCCGTCGCACCACCATCGCTCCCAGAAGCAACGGCAATGTGAGCTTCGCCAATTCCGACGGCTGCATTTGCAACGGACCGAACCGCAGCCAACGCTGCGAACCTTTGACCTTCGTACCGATTCCCGGCACGAGCACGAACACCAAAACCGCGAGCGTCCCCACAAACAACCACGGAGCGGCCCTCTGCCAAAACCGCGAGGGCACCATCGAGCACACTCCGCCCAAGAGCACCCCCACAGCCAGATGGATCGCATGTCGCGAGAGATAGACCTGCTCAAACTCCGTCGGCCGCGAGGTGATGCTGGCGCTGTGAACCATCAACACGCCAAAGCCCAACAGCACGCAGGCCAGCGACAGAAAAAGATTGCGTTCCGAATTCACGGGAGCGTCGCCACCACAAGACAAAAGAGCCGGGAATCACTGTCGTCTTGAATCGGCTCGCAGAGAAAGAAGCATCAACCGGAACTCGGACCTGTCAGGCTGTGCGTTCTGTGACGGGCGAGTTGCATGAATGTCGCCCGCTCACGCCAAGAGCAGTTTACAGCCTGAAATCCGAAATTCTGGCCTTCAGAAATCGAGTCGCAGATTGATGAGCAACGATTGCTGATTTTTGAAGGAAGTCGCCACTCGGAACCAAGACGACTTCAACAATCCTTTTTCATCAATCGTCATTCCCCCGAAACCGGATTTCGAGTGCCACCGTTCCCCACAAACCTCCCGGTCCATTGTCAGGATCAGCCCCAGCGAAAGTCAGTTCGACAATCAGTTCGTTGTGCAGCAACAGGTGCCGAGTAATCTCGAACTCGGCGGTCGCCACTGAGTCGGCGATTTGTCCCAGCGTATGGCCATTAAGGCTGACTTTGACTGAACCGCGAATTCCATCGAAAACGATCCAAACATACTCGTGCGCTTCGAGATTTGTCGGCAAGTTGAACTTCCGACGGAATTCAGCCAGCCCCGGTTCGTCGCCAAACAACGTCTGCCAGGAGGCCGGCATCAAAATGCGAGACGCCGGCTCGTCTCGGTCCAACCGCCGGACGTCCCACGGACCTTTCAAGTGAATGCGGTGAATTGGCATCAGCAAACTTTCTGAAAGTATCTTTGTCGCCCGACCGCTTGTGACCGTGTAGGTCGGATGAATTCCCGTTCGGGGCAAATCCTCCAGAGAAGGGCAGGGCGACAACAATCGTCGACTACCGTTTTTTCAGCGGCTTGACCGTCCGCCGGGAGGCCGATACAAACTCGGCCCGCTTGCCCCCTTCGTCTAGAGGCCCAGGATATAGGATTCTCAGTCCTAGGACACGGGTTCGACTCCCGTAGGGGGTATCTTGTACACCGTACCTTCTCGTAAGGTACGGTGTTTTGCTTGGTATTTGAGGTTGGACACATTGGCGTCCGGTTCTTTACTGAGCGTTACCGTGGATTACCGTGATTACCTACGAGTCCGCGACTTGCGAATCTGGGACAAGGATTCCAAGGAAGCGTTGTTCGTCCGCGACCTGGGCCGCCAGACGCCGCAGACGTTTGAGCTGTATCGCGAGTTCGTCGAGTCACGTTCGGACGAAGTGATCGCGAACATCGCGATCTGCCTGATTCATCAGACGAATTACCTGTTGGACCAGCAGTTGAAGACGCTGGAAAAAGATTTCATTGAACAAGGCGGCCTGCGCGAACGCATGACCAAAGGCTCGGCTGAACTACCGCAACCAAAAACCAAAAGGGTGAAGGCTGGTCTAATCTAATATGATTCCCATTCTTCCCATAAATCCCATGTCTTTTGACCACCGATGGGATTCATGGGAAGAATGGGAATCATGAATCCAATTACCATCGTGGCCCGCATCGGCCAGTTTCATGATTCCCATTCTTCCCATGAATCCCATCGCTTTCGACCATCAACGCCAGGAAACCACGACCGCCATGCCAGCCTTCAGCGGCCTGCTTCGAAGATTCGTTTTATCGTGGCCTGAAACCTCAACCCTCGACCTCATTGGAAGTGACCACAAATGTCGAAATCGCGTAACACATGGACCAAAAGCCGGGCGACGAAATCCAATTCTGTTCCCGAAGCGATCAAAGCGGAATTGGATACCAAGGCCAACCACCTGATTGAAAACGTTCTGAAACCCAAGCATGTTCAGCCCCCCAAACCGGACGAACACTTCAATTACATCGTGGATCTCGGCACCAAGTGGTATCGAAATTACTTCTATCTCTTCGCCACCTACGCCTGCCCCGGTCCCAATGCGATGTCTCCGACCTTCGAATCGAAATTTGCGAGGTTGGAACACACTGGAATTGGCCGTTTCATACTCTCGTTTGCGCGGCACAACGGTGAATGGGTTGCTATCTATGACGGCCTTTCTGTGGATGAATGCCTGATAGCCATTCAAAACGATGACTGGTTCCAACCGTAGATTAGCTTAGACCATCAAGGGGTTTCGCATGAGACATTTTTTTCTCTTTGTGGTTGCGTTCGTGGTCACATTTTCATCTTCAAACCTGCGTGCCGCCGAGCCGAAGGAGGCCGCGGTCGACGATCCCGACTTTCTGGTTCAAGGCGAGTATCTCGGCGAAGTCAGTAAACCGGACGGCAAGAAACGCTTTGGCGTGCAGGTCATCGCACTTGGCAAAGGGAAGTTTCGTGCGATGTCGCGGAGTGGCGGACTGCCCGGTGATGGCTGGGACAAAAACGACTCGACGGGAGTCGAATGTGAAACGGTCGACGGCGCGACGTCGTTCCAAGCTACCGAGTACACGGCGAAGATCAAAGACGGTTCGATGACGCTCACGTCAGACGGCAAAGCGATCGGCGAACTGAAACGGATCGTGCGCAAGAGTCCCACACTCGGTGCCAAGCCGCCGAAGGGTGTGGTCGTGCTGTTTGACGGCACGAACGCGGATCAATTTGAAAACGGCCGCGTGACTAAAGACGGACAGTAGAAGCAAGGCGCGACCAGCAAGTTCCAGCATCAGAGCGGCACGCTGCACATCGAGTTTCAGATTCCGTATGGCCCGCTCGTGCCGAGCCGCGGCAACAGCGGAGTTTATCTGCAAAGCCGCTATGAAGTGCAGATGCTCGATTCGTTCGGGTTGAAGCCTCACAACCACGAGTGCGGCGGCATTCCGTCAATCAAGGAACCGGACATCAACATGTCCTACCCGCCGCTGTCGTGGCAAACCTACGACGTCGATTTCACCGCCGCTCAATTCACGAACGGCCAGAAGACGAAGAACGGTCGCATGACCGTGCGGCACAACGGAGTCGTCGTCCACGACAACGTCGAACTGCCGCACGCCACCACCTCGTCCCCCCTGCCCGAAGGCCCCGAGCCCGGCCCGATCAACCTGCAAGACCACAACAGCGAAGTCCGCTATCGCAATGTTTGGTTTGTCGAGAAGAAGCCTGTGGAGAGGAAGTCGATTTGCATCGCGACGAAGAGAAGTAGATTCGTATCGCGAAGTCATCGGTATTTGTCGCGGAGCGACACTCGATGGTAGCCGTGGGTTTCAACCCACGGTTAATGATGTCATTGGAAGGCGTTTTGTCGCGGAGCGACAATTGCGGGTTGATGGTCAGCCAGTCAGATTCAATTTCAATCGTCGCTCCGCGACAAACTTTGCTTCGATCTTCCAACCCGTGGGTTCAAACCCACGGCTACCATCGAATGCCACTCTGTGGCAAGTCACTGGCTTTGATCGCATCTTCTGGAGACTCGTTCGATGCAACGCCGTTTGTCTCGTCGTGGTTTCGTGCAGCACAGTCTCGCTGCTGTCGCCCCGTTGTTCATCTCGCGCAGTGCTCTGGCTCAGAGCGATCGGCCGGGAGCCAACTCGCGCGTCGGTGTCGCATTGATTGGTTGCGGGCGGCGCGGGCAGAGCTACATCGACCCTGGATTGCCTCCGCGGACTCAGATCGTGGCGACGTGCGATGTGCATCGGGGGCGAGCGGAACTGGCGGCTCGCAAGGTCAAC
>JAYVSP010000983.1:0-5192 GCA_043775215.1 Planctomyces sp.
GATGCCCCATTCGCCCCCAATGACTGCGATTGCTGCGGAATCACCCGATGAGATGCGATCGACATATGCGATGAGCCTCAGTCCCCTCATGGCGGCAAACGTCGCAACACTTGAAGAACGGGCAATGCGAGATGGCGTGCAGACGCATCAGGGAGCTGACGCCCCCCGCTCGCCGTTGGCCGACCGAGTCGTGGTCGCGGCAGCGGATCAGGTCATCGCCTTGCAGCTTCGGCCGCGCGGCCAGTTGCACGAACTGTTGAAGCGGCGATTGTCGGATTCATCCTTCCCGACCGGATCGGTGTGGCTGGCGTTGGGCGAACAGCTTGTGCCGAGCGAAGTCGCTCACGAATTGCAGTCGCTCGGCGCGGTCGGCTGGTCGCTGTGGCCGGATCCGAGTTGCCTACCGATCCACACTAGCCCGACGCGCCAGCGAGGGAAGGGCCGCAACTCTCCCTCGCTGGCGCGTCGGGCTTGTGTGCCGGAGCCTGGCGACGAGCCGGCGTCGAAGAAGACGCCGAGATCGTGTGACGCGACAGTGCTTTCCGAAATGCCGTGGCCGGAAGAGAGTTATCTGGTGCATTGGACTCGGCGGCGGTCCGGTCCATGGCCTGAGCAGCCGTCGTCGGACTTTCTCGATGACATGCTGTTGGCACGCGGCGAGCGGTCGCATTCGGCGTTCGCGGCCTTAGTGCGGATCGTGCGGCAGCAGCGATTGATCGCGTCGTCGTTGGGGATTCGCGGAGCGAGCCGCGTTGTCAGCTTCTCGGCTACACCGTTGAGCGAACTTCCGCAGCGTCGGACGTTTCGTCGGCATCGAGGCCGCTGGGATTTCGAGTGGTTCGGATTGTGCGTGCTCCGCGAGTGGCTCGAACAGCACGGTTCGAGGCCGGTCATTTACGGTGACGAATCGGAATGGCCGGAACTCAGCGACGCCGATCGTCCGTTCTGGCAATTGCGGCAGACCCGCGCGCGCGGCGGAGCCAAGACGATCGACTGGTCAGCGGAAGTCGAATGGCGAATCCACGACGATCTGGACTTGTCGCAGATCCCGCGCGACGCCGTGCTGCTATTTGCACCGAGCGAAGCCGACGCTCGACAACTTGCGGCAATCAGCCCGTGGCCAGTGGTGGTCGTGGGAATGGAGTAATGGTGGAACACTGCAACGTATGTGCGACGGCGCCAGACCCTGGGGTGCTGCGGCTCGACGCAGCCTTCCAGGGGTTATTAGCGACGGCCACTCTCGGATTTGCGTTGCTCGGTGGCTTTCGTCATTGTGTCGTCTCGTTCGATTTTGACATTTGGCTGAGGAGACACCTCAATGATGCGGCACATTTCTAGGATTTTGGTTGCGGTGATCGCGACGATTGGACTGTTGGCGATCGACGCCCGGTCAGCGGAGTTTCCCAAGTTCGATGCTCAAGCGCTTGATCCTGATGTTGGCAAAGTCTGCTATGCGGTGACGCTGGCCGATGTCGATGGCGACGGCATGCAAGATGTCGTCGCCGTCACCGAGAACCGCGTGCTGTGGTATCAAGCACCGGACTGGAAACGGCGAGTCATCATCGAAGATCAGACGGAGCGGGATAACGTCTGCATCGCGCCGCTCGACATCGACCAGGACGGCAAGGTCGACTTCGCGCTCGGAGCTGGCTGGTCGGGAAAGAACACGGGACAGCTTGTCTGGCTCTCGCGAGGAGCGTCGCTCGACGACAAGTGGCACGTGCATCTGATCGGCGCGGAGCCGTGGACACATCGCATGCGGTTTGCGAATCTCACGGGCGGGCCGCGTCCACAGTTGGTTGTCTCGCCGCTAACAAAGACGCGGGGGGACGGAGTGCGACTGCTGGCGTTCTCGATTCCGCCGAATCCAAAAACTGACAAGTGGCCTAGCCAAGTGCTCAACGATTCGATGAATCGCATGCACAATCACTGGCACCTCGATTGGAACGGCAACGGCCATGACGACACGATCACCGCCAGCCAAGAGGGCGTGCATCTGCTGGGGTCACAGTTCACTCAGGACGGAACTTCCAAAACGCTGCTTGCGATCAGCGTGACAAAGCTCGGAACGGGTGCGAGCGGCGAGAAGCCGGAACAACGCGGGGCGGGTGAGATCAAAGTCGGCAAGTTAAAAGGCGGCCCAAGATTCATCGTTACTGTCGAGCCAATGCACGGCCAAGCGTGTGTTGTGTATGTCGAGCCGCCTGCCAGTCAAAAGCCCGCCGACGGCTTGTGGCCTCGGCATGTCATCGACGCGACACTGAATCGCGGCCATGCGCTCTGGACGTGCGACATCGACGGCGATGGCGGTGACGAGATCGTCCTGGGCTTCAGCGATCCCGGTCCCGGCCCGATCAAAGGCCCCGGCGTCTTTATCTACAAAGCTGACGACGCCACTGCGACCAAATGGACCAAGCACACGATCGATGACGGCGGAATGGCTACGGAAGACCTGATCTGCGCTGACCTCACCGGCGACGGTCGCATCGACATTGTCGCCGGTGGGCGGGCGACGAAAAACGTGAAACTGTACGTTCAAAAGCCATGATTGCCCCATTTTTCCGATGACCGGCCACATTCAAAACCATGCCTGATTTTCTGCAACTCGCCGACAAACGCATCGCCGTCTTTGGCATGGCCAATCGAAAGAGCGTTGCTGCGCATGTCGGGAATGTGCTCAGCGAGGCGGGAGCGAAAGTCATTCATGTTGTGCGGAGCGCCGAGCGGCAGCAGCAGGTTCAAAAACTGGTCGGCAATTCGCCTGTGCTGGTTTGCGATGTCGAGCATCAGGACCAGATCGACCGCGTGCGTGATGAGATTGCCGCGCAGCACGGGTCGATTCATGGCGTGGTGCATTCGATTGCGTTCGCCGATTACTCGGCCGGCTGGTTGCCGTTTCATGAGACTCCGCGCCGAGCGTTCTTGCAGGCGGTCGATGTCTCGTGCTTTTCCTTCATCGCGCTGGCGAATGCCTTTCGGGACTTGCTGGACCAAGAACAAGGGAGTGTCGTGACGGTCTCGATCTCGACGACGCGAATGGCGGCGGAGAATTACGGCTACATGGCTCCGGTCAAAGCGGCACTCGATTCATCGGTGTGTTTCTTGGCCAAGTCTTTCTCGAAGTTCTCGGCGATTCGTTTCAATGCCGTCTGTCCCGCCTTGCTGAAGACTTCCGCCTCAGCCGGCATTCCGGGTTACGTCGAC
The DNA here is from genome assembly GCA_043775215.1 of Planctomyces sp. Taxonomy (GTDB): domain Bacteria; phylum Planctomycetota; class Planctomycetia; order Planctomycetales; family Planctomycetaceae; genus SXKJ01. Next base: position 3,205 of record JAYVSP010000983.1, read on the forward strand.
AGCTTCCTCCACGCCGAAAAGGCCACGCTCCGCAAACGCGCTGTGCAGACGGAGGAAGTCGCCAACGCCGTCGCCTTTCTGCTAAGCCCACGATCTTCGGGGATCAACGCGCAAGGTCTCGTCATCGACGCCGGCATGGCGATCAACTACTTCGATCAGAGCTTGATTGGGGCGACACATGAGTAACTTCTCTCGCCGTGACTTCCTCAAAGAAACCGTGCTCACGACCGCCGCCGGATGGACGTTGTCGGTCAATCGCGCGCTCAACGCGGCCGAGACCAACACTGGTGTCTTGCACATTGCTCCGTTCAAGTTTGACGTCACACCACCGCTGGGACATTCTCACGTCCGAGTGAGCGCTTCTTCTGGTTTGGACGCGAAACGACTCCGTCCGCGAGGTCAGCCTACGACTTCTACCGCGTGCCGACGGCTTGTGGATTTTTTTTCGACACAGACTCAGTCGCAGTTGATTTCGCGTGACTACCGTTCCTCGATTGCTTCGGCTTGATCTTGCTTGTCCCAACTTTGATTGACTTGCCAGCGGCAAGCTTCTTGGGAAAGCCGGACCGCGCTGCCAGTAAGGACTGCTTGGACAGTGTCCCCGCGCCGGTTATCGGGCTCTCGGGAGTTGGGCGTTTGACCAATTGAATGAGCACGTCGCGCAGCTCCTGACGGATTTCTTCGGGCGGATTACCAAAGAGCACGGCTCCGATCAGCCGTTCGGCTTCGCGGAGTTCTCCGCAGTCCAACGCGAGCGACGCGGCACTTCGCAGCAGTACCGACCGAGTTGGCTCGGCATCCAATTGATCCACGAAATGGATCGCCGCATGCCGTTCTAAGACGAAGGCCTTTTGGAACAACTCTTGCGCCTGAGCATGGGCCTTGCGTCGTTTGGCGACGTCCCCTTGTTCTGCGAGTTCCATCGCTTGCTGGTGGTATTTGTTGGCCTTATTCATCGCTTCACGAGGTGGGCTTGAGGTGTTCCGAACTCGACGACGCAGACAAAAGCCGGCAGTCCGTAGTGGAATTCACGCGTAATGCAATCGGCCTTTGGCTTGGGGAATCGGGCGTCCCAATTCCTTGGCGGTTTGTAACCATTCGCGACTGATTTGACGCACGTTCTTCAACGCTGCTTCGTACGTTTTGCCGTCTGCCAGACAGCCGGGAAGTTCCGGAACCTCCGCGATGAAGGCTTGGTCTTCGTCGCTCCAGTAGATGATCACTTCGTAATTCATGGCAGTTCCAAACGGTACTTGTGAATCAATTGCCGGACCTGTCGGACTTGATACGGCTTGGCCAGGTCACGCTTCGGCTGCAAGTTGATAATCTCGTCGATGTTTTCCTTCGTGAAGATGTGATGGCTCCCACGTATCCGTTCGTCAAATCCCAACGCTCGAACGACTCGACACAATTCGTCAAAACGAACGCTTTGATCGCGACTTCCGAGGAGAATGTCGGCCAGTATGGTTCGGACACTGCTCATTCGGAAAACCTCGTTCGCAATTCACTATTTGCAGAGGCTAGGCATTTTTCCGCAACGAGTCGAGTTCATTCGTTGCTGACGGCTTCGACGATCACCGTCGGACGAGCGGTCAGTTCTTCGGAAGCCGCCTTCATCAGCCGACTACGGGCATATCCGAAGTAGTACGCCAAGCCGATCACGTACATGGACAGCGTCAGCCACAATACCGTTGACTCTTGCAGCCAGCCATAAACCAGCGCGGCGAATAGGCTCATCACGATCACGAGCACGAGCGCCGGCAGGAATGGGTACAGCGGCACTTTGTAGGGCCGCGGCGAAGCCGCAGAAACGTAGGCGAGTCGCTCCCGCGACTCGCATTCCGAACATCAACCGAATCCCGACATCACGTTTCTCTGCGATCGGCTAGGCAACGGGAATCTCAGTTGCGGAGCAACTGAGCTACATAACTCCATAGCACGGCGAAGCCGCAAAAGTGTTGCAAGAAAAACAACGTCTTCGGCCTTAA
>JAYVSP010000984.1:0-8487 GCA_043775215.1 Planctomyces sp.
GAAGCACCCGTATGCCGAAACCTCACCGAAAACGCATGGGCACTTCCGCGAAACGACTCTGCGCCATCCAATGTTTTCGGCCGATGCTGTGCCGTTTCGGTGGATGCAAAAGCCGGAACGATGGATGGACGAAAAGCGAGGAAGCAAATCCGATTTCCGCGACGTGTATGGAATCGATCTCGATCCGGAGCGAGAACCGGAACTGAGTTTCGACAAAGGTTGGTTCCAACAGCGAGACAACCATTCTGCTCTGCTCGATTGTTTCTTTGGCCACATCCGGCCGCACGAATCGCTCTGCTTCTTCTATGCGAAGCGGACTCCGCTCAGCGAAGACTCCCGTCGCGTGATCGTCGGCGTGGGCAGAGTGAATCACATCGCCGACAACAAGGAATACCGCTATGCCATGCCGGAGACGGACGCCCCGCTCCGTGCTCTGCTGTGGGAACGGCTGGTCCAACACTCAATCCGCCCGGACGGAAAGGGAGGGTTCACCGACGGTTTTTTGCTGCCGTATCAGCAAGCCTTGGCGTTTGCAGAAGCGAATGCGGACTTCGATCCAGCCAGTGTGGTCGCGTTCGCACCAGAGACCGCCGGGAGGAATTCTCGTATGTCTCCGAGCACGCCACGCACGATGGAGCCATCGGCGCGCTGCTCGCCTGCGCGGCGGCCCTGCGCGAAGCGGCAAAACACCTGGAAGGGCCTTGGGAGCGATACCAGAAGTGGATCGACACCGAACTTGGCCGGCTTTGGAAGCTGCGCGGACCATGTCCCGGCTTAGGGTCGGCACTGGCAGCGTTCGGAATCGATCTCGGTGTCTTCGTGGCCTACGACCTCGCGAAGCACGTTGGCGAAAACGAAGACCCTTGGCCGGTCGTCGATCGCATGTTCCGTGAACCAAAATCGGTCCTATCGGCACCGGCGGCCAAGCTCATCGGGAAAGAACATCAAGCGGTTTGGAAGTCGCTTCCGAAAGATCGCCGCGCGTTGTTGAAGTTGCTCAGCCGCTTTGAAATCACTCCCGATCAAGCCCAGCTCGCATTCGTCGAGGAAGTCCGGGCGAAAGCCTCGATGGATTGCACCGATGCCGAGCTACTGGAGAACCCCTATCGCCTGTTCGAGATTACGCGAAAGACGGCGCAACCAATCAGCATCACCACCGTGGATCGCGGATTGTTCCCGGAATTGATGATTCGCGAAAAGCACCCGCTCCCGGAACCGTCGCACGTCGCGACGGCCACCGATGTCCGACGCATTCGCGCTTGGACGATTCAAACGCTTGAAGACGCGGCTGCGGACGGCGACACACTTCTGCCTCGCGCGGATGTCATCACCGCGATTCGCGAAATGGAGCATCGGCCTGAATGTCCTGTGACCGGCGACTTGATGACTGTCGCCGAGGCGACCTTCGCGCCAGAGATTGAGGCGGTTCAGCTTGCTGACAAGAAACCTGCCTTCCAACTCTCGCGATTGTTCGCGTGCTCCAAACTCATTCGCAGCGAAGTGACAAAACGGCTCAAGGGCAAGCCGCACGTTATCGACGCCGACTGGCTGAAACTGTTGGCCGATCCAACCGCACTCGGCCCGGTGAAGGCTGGCGACAAACGTGAAAGCCGTTCCCGGACTGAAAAGGCGGCCGCTTTGAAAATTCTCGCCGAAGGGCGAGTCTCGGTCCTGATCGGCCCAGCCGGCACGGGCAAGACAACTCTTCTCGCGGTGCTGTGTGGCGACGAGACGATTGCGAACGGTGGTGTGCTATTGCTCGCGCCAACCGGCAAAGCGCGGGTCCGCATGGAGCAAGCCGCGAAGAAAAAAGAACTGAAGCTGACAGGGCAAACGATCGCCGGCTATCTGATGGAGTCGGATCGCTACGTTCCCGATACGGGACAGTATCGGATGCTCGGATCGAATGCCGCGAAAGGGAAGATCGTCGATACGGTCATCATCGACGAAACGTCGATGCTGACCGAAGAGATGCTGGCCGCCACACTCGAAGCCGTGGGCGGGGCCAAGCGGATCATCCTCGTCGGCGATCATCGGCAACTCCCACCGATCGGTGCCGGCCGACCATTTGCTGATATTGTCGCGCATTTGCAGCCCGAACGAGTCGAAGCACTCTTTCCAAGAGTCGGCAAGAGCTATGCGGAGCTAACACTCAATTGGCGACAAGGCCGATCCGCAGCAGATACACGACTGGCTGCATGGTTTGCGGGAACCGATCCCGGCCCCGGAGAAGAAGACATCTTCGCCGAACTGGCAACCTTCGGTCCGACCGATCGAATCCAAGTTCACTCGTGGAACACTGCCGACGAATGCCATGACTTGCTGTTGAAGGTTCTTGCAACCGAATTACACCTCACCGGACCAAACGATGTCGTTGGTTTCGGCAAGACACTGGGCGGCAAAGAGTCCAATGGAAGCTGCTATTACGATCGAACGTGGGACAAAGGTGGTGTTGGCGAAGCGGCTGAAGGCTGGCAGATCCTCAGTCCGGTTCGAGCCATGCCGCACGGCGTCGCCGGAGTGAATCGACTGATCCACAAGCTGTTCCGGGCCAAAGTCGTCGAATGGGCACGAGGCAGATTCCGCAAAACGCCCATGCCACTTGGCCCCGAGGAAATCGTTTACGGCGACAAAGTGATTAACGTCCGCAACCAACGTCGGCGGGACGTTTATCCCGAAGACGGATGCGAGAAATATGTTGCCAACGGAGAAATCGGCATTGCTGTGGGTCAGTTCAAGAAACCAGAGACCAAGTACAAGGGAATGCCCTGGAAGTTGGAAGTTGAATTCACTTCACAACCTCGATTTACCTATGGCTACACCAAGCGCGACTTCGGCGAAGAAGGTGAAGCCACACTGGAATTGGCTTACGCGCTCACCGTTCACAAAGCGCAAGGAAGCGAGTTTGGCACAGTCATTCTTGTTCTCCCCAATCCTTGCCGGCTCTTGTCGCGCGAATTGCTCTACACCGCCCTGACGCGCCACAAGAATCGCGTCGTCATCGCCTTCCAAGGCAATCCCGCCGAGCTGCGAAATTATTCCCGCGCCGAGTATTCCGAAACCGCCCGCCGGCTCACAAATCTGTTCACGGAACCTGATCCTGTCGTCGTGAAAGATCGACGTTATGACGGCAAGCACATTCACCGAACGGCTCGCGGTGAACTCGTCATGTCCAAATCCGAAGTCATCATCGCGAACGAACTTCACCGTCGCGGAATTGACTACGCCTACGAAAAGGAACTTCGCTTCGGTTCCGGTCGAACGTGCCGGCCAGACTTCACCATCGAAGACGCGGCGTCCGGCATCACGGTTTATTGGGAACACTGCGGCATGTTGGATGATCCGGAGTACCTTGCCCGCTGGGAACTCAAGCAGAAGTGGTATCGCGACAACGGAGTCCTGCCACACTCCGAAGGCGGCGGCCCCAACGGGACTTTGGTCGTAACGAGCGACGACTCTCGCACCGGCTTCGACACTCTTCAGATCGGCACGATCATCGAGCAGTTGTTCTCCGGTGCTTGAAAAGCCCGGCGCACCGGAAGGCCAAAAGTGGTCGCTCCAAAAGGCGTGGACAAGAAAAACGTGGTAGGGGAGGTAGGGGACTGACATCCCTTGTGTCATGCGTTGTTAGTAAATCGGATTTCGACGAACGATATCGGCGCATCCGAACGGCAGGAAACAACATGTTCGACTCGCAACTACGGGAGTTCGCCAAACTTCAAACCACGGTTGATCGTTTTTCAGCGGGTCTCGCGTGGGTTCAGGAGTCTGTTGGCCGCGCGTCTCAATTTGCCAAAGAAGTCGAGGCGACAATCACGAGGTTGACGTCTCATTTCGAGAAGGCGGTATTGCAGGATCGAGCTTGGACTTACTTGCAACACATTACCGACACGTTTTCCGAGCTGCAGGTTGGGATGCAACGCCATCAGGACGAACACATTCTGATCTCTGCGGCGCTGCCCAAGCGAGGATGGTATCTGAGCGGTCGCGAACCTTGCACGCTTTCGCTCCGATTGGCACGTTCTGTTCGTGAAGGGAACTGGGGGCAGGTTGATCAGGAAGTTATGGAGCACCTGCCTCAGTTCAAGTTGGACCCGCTGAGGCAATGGCTGGTACAGCAAGGAGTGCCCGAACACTGCATCAATCGACTCTGTCGGTTTCTGAAACAACACCAAGAAGGAAACTTCGAGGAGGCGACGTACCTTGGTGTTCCGCTGATTGATGAGATCGCCAAGAGCCTCTACGGCGGCAAGGCCTTTACTACGAAGCGGAGCAGCCGGAGGGGCGGCGACCAATCGAAGCCAGAACTGGCATTCAAGACTGCCAACGGCCCGGACTTGGCAAACTACTGCAATGATTTCGTCCAAGCATTCGGATCGCTTCAAGAAAATCCCGACCAGAAACTGTTGGCCGACGAGAACTACTGGAACCGACATGCCATTGTTCATGGACTGATGGAGCGGGCGATGGGCATGAAGGACTCCGCGAAATGCCTGATGGCAATTAACTTTCTGTTCTTCGCCCGGAAGGAAGAGGATGAATCAACCGAAGAGACTTGAACGAGCCTGAGATTGCTCGTCGTTTCGGAGTCTTGATGGCACGAATCGTCATCTTCGCTGTTGTTGGGATCGCGATTACTTCGTGACGACCGCATCGCGTATGTCACACAGCGTCCCAAGGCCCACGGGCTGAGCGAGAACAAAACCGAAGCGGGCAATCACGTCTGGATGGTGGCCGAACGACTGGCTTCCTTCAATCCGCTCAACGTCACTCCTCACTCGACACCGACCCCGGAAGTGAGTCGCTGCGCGATGGACCCCGCTCAACTTTATGAGCGCCAGGAGATTTTCTATTTCCATCTTTCGGCGACGCTCGGCCCCGGATCGTCACCGGAAATCGCACGCTTGGCGATGTTCATGTTGCTCACGACGGCCACGCTGACTCAACCACGTCGGCAGGTCTATCTGATGATTGATGAATTTCAGCGAGTGGCGGCCCACAACGTCGATGCAATCCTGCAAATCGCCCGCAGCATGAATGTCGGCGTCATCCTCGCCAATCAGTCGATGTTGGACCTCAAGCGGGACGATCTGATTCACGTCGTCGAAGCCAACTGCCGCTACCGGCAGTGGTACGCGATTTCGTCTCCCGAAGAGCAGGAGCGACTCTCGAAAGGCAGTGGCGAAACAATCGACCTGATGCACTCGGCGAGTGTGGCCACTCTCCGCGACGGACTCGATACGCGGACGACGGTCACTCATTCGAGCAACCAATTCGTCGCTCCCAGGCTGAGCACCAACGACATCAAGCTCGCCAGCGATGATCCGCGCAAGAGCATCGTGCTGGTCACGCGCGGTGCCGGTTACAGCCAGTTCGGAGGAATGCCGGTCGTGGCCGAATCTGACTTCCACATCACCGAAGAGGAATTCCTGCGACGCAAGCAAATGCCGTGGCCCGCCGCTGAGCCGGGAGCATTCGTGTCACAAGCATGGACTCCGCAATCGGCGTCCAAACCGCAGTCGCGCAAACGCAAATCCGTCACGCCACGGGTGACTGAGGAAACCATCGGCGAATCGCCGACCAAAAGCCTGTTCGATCATTTTCTTGGCGACCACAAGTAAGCGCAGGGCAGGCTAGCTTGCCGTTCTGTGGCGGTTGTGACGGCGCGACAAGAACTAGCACGACGTGCAAGCGAGTGGTGATTTTCGGCAAACCACTCGCTTGCGCGTCGTGCTAGTGCGTCGATACTAACCGCCCAGTTTGAAACATTGGCCTGCCCTGCAAGTAGGCGCACCAAATCATGACACGACGAACTTGGACTCCATTCGATCAAGCGATCGTCAGCGCCCTGACCTGTCAGGTGCGGGTTCTGTCGCTGGACCAGATTCGACGTGGTTGGAATCAACCGACAGAGGACGCTCGCCGACAGCTCGCACGTCTCGTCAGCAGCAAGCTGATCCAGACGGCGGAATGGATGGTGGTTCCGCCGCCGATTGATCGAGCACCCATGTTTGTCTGGAAACCCGGCGATGAGAGTCCCGATGCTTGGCGGTTGTCGCAGGCCGTACAAGCCCGCTGGCGAAAGTCTGCCTCGCGACACACCGTTTATCAGGCGACGAACTTGGCCGCACGACTGTTTGGTTCCAGTGCTGGCCGACCATCGAGAGTCCACGAACGCCAGCACGATCTGTTGCTCGCGGAAGTCTTCGTGCGGTATCGCGAGGAACTCCCATCGCTGGCCGCGTATTGGGTGGGCGAAGAGGCGTTGCCGAAGGCCGAATACGGCGTGAAGAACCCAGACGCCTTTCTGATTGACGAAGAGTCACGGCCCCGGCGTGTGATTGAGTCCGCCGGGGCCTATTCGCAGCAACAAGTCGAATCATTCCATGAATACTGTCGCCTCGCGCGACTCCCTTACGAACTGTGGTGAACCATGAACTATCAGCCGACCCAACGAATGATCGAGCCTTCGGCGTCCGCTTGCGTGGCCGACGGGCGCGGCAAACCTCCCACGGCTCAATCGGTCGCTCGCCGCTTGGCAATTCGCGCCTTTTGCAGCGTTGATACACATCGCAGATCGCTGCTTGAAAAGTCTGACCTCGCACGCTGTTTCCCAACATTGTTTCAAGGCGGATTGCCCGGCGGGTACTACGTCGATGCGACCGGACAGCAACCAATTCTCGGTCACGTCCGCGCGGATACCGGCTTGGATGCCATCGGCCGGATCGTGCAGCGATGTCACCAACTGGCTTGGCGTTACCAGCAACTCACCGGATTCCGCCAACTGATTGCGGCCGGTCAGTTCGAGATCACTTACTTGGTTGCGACCAGCGAGAAAGCTCGCCGGTTGTCGGTTGCGTTCGAGTCCGTCGCCAAGACGGGCGTTCGATGCGTGGCCGTTCCGATGCCGATCATGCTCGACCTTCTCGCCCCGTTACCAGCGACCTGATTCCTTCAAGCAAACACATTCCCCGATGTTGTGGGTTTGTTACGGCTCTCGGCCCAAGAGCGGCACAAAACAACGGGCAAACGCGGTTCCTTCATTGCTTGACCAACAGAACTGGCTGCTGGTGAGGCAACTGACGTCGGATGGTCCGCCGTCAGAGACAAAGGAGGAATAACTATGTTGGTATTTCGATATGCCCGACATGTCCGCGCGAAAGAGATTGGAAAGGCGTGGCCCAAATGGATTCGCGTCCCTTTGAGTCTGCTGTTGAAGCCAGTCGAGGCCATGCAATTCGTCGTGGGTTTCTTCGTGCTGGTCGCTGTGGCATTCATTGCATTGCGACTCTTTTGGTCTGCGGGAGGCCTTTGGCACGCATTCCGAAAAGCGTCGATCAGCGACACCGGTCACTCACGACGAATCAAAGGAGGTGAGGTTCGACACACAGGTTTTCAGAAAACGATCTCAACAACTCGCCACGGCGAGTCCGCGAGAAGCGGCGACTTGCGTCGTCGTTTGAATGAACTGCGTTCGATGAGGACAGGTGCCATGAACCATACAACAAGTTGTCGGAGGACATCGTGAGCGACACGCTTCTCGTTGATCGCAAACAAGCGGCAGCAATCGCCGCCATCAGCGTGGCGACTTGGGATCGAATGGTCTCGGCCGGCAAGACGACAGCACCAATCTATTTATCGCGCGGCTGTGTCCGTTGGCGATTAGACGACTTGCGGGCATGGATTACCGAGGGATGTCCAGATCGCCGCAGCTTTGACGCACTTCGGCGATGAGCACGAACTTCATTTCCAAAGACGATCCTCAAATCGTCCGCAACATGTACAATTGGATCATCGAAAGGGCCAAGAGATGGCACGCCTATTCCGTCCGACAATTGTCCGATACATCAACTCGCAAGGCCGTCGCTGCCGCAAGGATTCCCCGGAAGCACGCAAGGTTGTTGAAAGATCGGCAACTTGGCGCGGCGAGTATCGCGACGCATCGGGACTCATCAAACCCGTCACGCTGTGTTCGAATAAGCAAGCTGCTCGCCAAATGCTCGCCGAATTGGAACGCAAGGCGATGCAACAGAAAGCCGGCCTTATTTCGCCATTCGAGGAACACGCCCGTCGGCCACTGGCTGAGCATTTGGACGAATTCGTGCAAACGCTCCGCGACGCCGGCAACACCGAAGACCATTGTCAGTTGGTCGAAACACGAACGCGACACATCATCACGCATTGCCGCTTTCGATTCATCGCCGAGATTTCTTCCAGCAGAGTTCTGCGTTGTTTGGCCGACCTCAAGAGCCAGAAGAAGTCCCAACAGACTCTGAATCATTACTTGCGTGCCGTCAAACAATTCACCCGCTGGCTCGTGCGAGATCATCGCACCGATGAGGATCGACTCACGTTCTTGCAAGGAGGCAATGTCAAAGTTGATCGCCACCTGGAACGACGTGAGTTGTGCGAATTGGAGATTCAATACTTGTTGCAGGCTGCTCAAAACGCCGAGGCTTCGTCGAAGCTGACTGGCTGGCAACGGTA
>JAYVSP010000985.1:0-14910 GCA_043775215.1 Planctomyces sp.
TAACCCCAACGCCATCGGCGTGGGCGCGGTGGATACGACTCGCGCACGCCGATGGCGTTGCGGTTAAACATCTCTCAATCTCGCCCGCACGAAGAATAACGCTTCGGGTTAGCGTGTGCTGCCTGTTGCTCAGCCTGGCCTGCGTATCTGTCGTCGCTCAGGACCGCGGACGTGACTTGCTGGCGGCGGAAGAGTTTTTTCGGCGGAGTGCTTGGGCTCAGGCAGAAGATAAGTTTACTGAAATTTTGGCGAGCACCACTCAAGGTCCGCAGTCCGATGAGAAGGTGCGATCGCGGCGGCGCTGTTTGTTCATGCTTGCAGAAACGTGTCGGCACCGCGGACAGCATTCCGCAGCATTGGAATACGCTCTGCAATACCGGGACGAGCTCAACGGCGAACGGAAACTTGATTTCGCCGAGTTCTTACAGCAGAACGCGATCGGCATCGCCGAAAGTCAGATGGCTTTGGGCGACTTTTCGGAGGCTCGTGCCACACTGGAAGAATTGCTGGCCAATCGTTTCGGCAAGCTCAAGGACTTTCGAAAGCTGCAGGTGCTTGTCACCGTGGCGACAGTCGAACAATTGACCGATCGAGCACGACAAGCGGCTGGACATTGGCACGAGGCTGACAATCTCGGACGCGACTTCCTCAAGCGATTTGAAACAAGTCTCACCCCTGACGACGCAGCCACTCTCATCGTACGGTTGATTGAATGCCAAGAGGCACTCGATCGAACTGCCCAAGCCAATGAGATGCTCGAATCGTTGCGAATGAAACTCAGGCGGCTGCCGGATGGAAAGCCGAGGCAGCTCCGGGCATTGATGGAGTTGGGGACACATGCCTTATTGAGAAAAGATTTCATTCGTGCCGAAAAGTATTTCTGGCAAGCCCTCGAAATCTACTCACCGGAAACGAACCCGCGCGGCGCATCGCAGATCCATCAGCTTCTGGCCAGCGTTTACCGCGAACAACAACTACGCGACAAAGCTCAATCGGAACTTGCGGCAGCGGCCGAGTGCTTGCAGCGAGTCATTGCAACTAAATCGGACGCGACGCCAGCGGGACCATTGCCGGGTGATTTGAAGCAGCTTCGAAATTTGTATCAACAGCTTGGCCGCCTCCCGGAAGCCATCTCGATTGGCGAGCAACTGTTGACGATTCAAACCACCGAGTTGGGGCCAACGCATCCGCTCGTGATGGAATCGAGTGCGGTGCTCGGCGGCCTGCACGGAGCGTTGGGCTATTATGGTCAGGCCATGCCACTCTTGCGTGCGGCCGTGGATGACTGCCGCCGCCCGGAGAAGTCACCGACAACGCTCGCTCGGATGCTCAACAATCTGGGAGCGGTCGAACGCGGTGTCGGTGAGTTTGCCGCCGCAGCCAAATCGTTTGACGAAGCACTCAAACTGCGCGAGAAACATTTGGCCTCCGACGATCCCGAGTTGGCGACGTCGTACAACAACCTCGCCAGCGTGTATCTGGCTCAGGGCCAGTTCAAGCGAGCCATTCAGTTGTACCAGCAAGTCTTGGAACGTTGCCGTCAGCGCGGTCCACGAGCCAACGGCTTGCGGAGCGTGACGCTCTTGAATCTGGCGATGGCCTACAAGGCGCAGGGACAATTCGATCGCGCCGGCGAACTCTGCGAAGAGTCTCTGACGCTGCTCGAAGAGACGACCGGCCGAGAGACGATGGCGTCGGTCGGCCACTACAACGCGCTGGCGACGATGGCTCGCGGACGCGGACGTTATGCCGAATCGTATCAATGGGGTCGAAAAACGTTGGTGGTGTGTGCCGCTCATCGGCAAGACGATCATCTCGCCGCCGCTTCCGCTCACACCCAGATCGGCATCGTCGCCTGTTTGGGGAAGGCGTTCGATACGGCCGAGTTGCATTGGCAAGCGGCGCTGCGTATTCAACGCGCTCATCAGCAAGTGACGGGAGTCGCATTCACGCTCAACATGCTCGGCTTGCTGGCCTACCAGCAACAGGAATTTGGAAAGGCCAGAATGTGCTTCGAGCAGGCTCGGCAACTTCACGATAACGTCGAGGTCTCACCGCAGGACCGATATAACACGCTCTGCAATCTGGCAGCCGTTTATCGTCAAGCGGGTCAGACCGAAGAGGCTCGCGCGGCTCTGCGAGAGGCGATCGCGATCCCGGAAGCTTTCCGCTCCGAGACATATGGCGAAGCGGAACAAGGACGCGCGAAGTTCCTGGCTCAATTCGCGTCCGCGTTCGACATGCAGGTGCAATGGTTCCTGGAGGACAAGAACTACGACGCCGCGTTCGTCGCGGCCGAGCAGAGCCGCAATCGCACCTTCCTAGATCAACTGAACCTCGCGGGTGTTGACCTGCGCCAGACGCTGCCGGACGACGTGGCGAAACGGCTGTTGCCGCGAGAACAAGAACTCCGCGTGCAGCTTCAGCGTCTGCGAGTTCAAGCCAATCTCTTGCCGGACCATGCCAACCAATCGCCCGACTGGCAACGCCTCACGCGCGAACTGAATCAAGCTCAATCCGAATATGCCCAAGTTTGGAACGAGATCCGTGATTCCAGTCAGGTCTACTCCAAGCTGCTCACGCAAGAGCGGACGGTCTGGACGCTCGACAAAATTCGCCGTGAAGTCATTGATCCCGACACGCTGGTTCTGTTCTATCACCTGGGGTCACAGCAAAGTGCCGTGTTGGTCATCGGCGACGTGGCTCTGCCCGTCGTGGCCGTGCCTTTGGAGATCACGAAGAATCAAGCGACGCGACTTCCCGACTTGCCGCAACTCCGCGGAGCCGGAACCGAACTGGCTCAACGGGGCTTTGGAGGTACTGTTGAAACGGAAAAGGGAGAAAAGTTCGAAGCCGGCAAAGAACAGACGGAGGTCACATCGGGGCCATTGACTCGAAGGAAGGGAGCGGACCTCGTCGCTTGGTATCGTCAAGTGCTGCGTCAGAAGCAATTCGATCCGACGCGCGGAATCGGCGGCACCGTGGAGACCACCAAAGGGATCGCTGTCCCGACGACCTCGTTCATGGCTCTGGCTGAGATTCTGTTTCCCGAACAACTCCGTGGCGTGATCCGCGAGCGACGTCCCAAGAAATTGGTGATTGTTCCCGACGGAGCGTTACACAATCTCCCGTTCGAGGCGTTGCTCGTCCGTAGTGGTGACTCGCCGCGCTTCGTGCTCGATGAGTTCCCGCCGATTGTCTATGCGCCATCAGTCAACATTTTGGTCAATCTGCTGCGACGCCCCGCGTCCGCTCCAGAGAGTCGGCGCCGTTTGTTGACGTTGGGAAATCCTCAGTACCGCTTGAAGTCCGACGTGGCCAAGGCATCAGGCGCCACTGCACCGGTGGCAGCAGTTGTCTCTGCGGCCACGTCAGAATCATCCATCACCGTGGCAACAGCGGTCGCAGCGACAGACCGCGGCGGCGAACTCACTCGCGACATGATGTACGGCCTGCGTGGCTCGTTGCTGCCGTTGCCGGGGACGGCGCGTGAGTGTGCTCGATTGTCCGAATGCTTCGAGCGTCGTGGCATGAACGTGAAGACGTTGTTGGAGTCGAATGCCACGGAACAACAATTCGTTGAGAACGTGCGCGGTCGAGGGATCGTCCATTTGGCCGCTCACGGCCTTGTGGATGAGCGATACGGCAATCTGTTCGGAGCGATTGCCCTCACACCACCGGCCGAGACAACTCTCGGCGAACACAACGATGGGTTTTTGTCTTACAACGAAATCCTGCAATTGCCGCTCGCCGATTGCGAGCTGGCCGTGTTGAGTGCCTGCCAAACCAATGTCGGCCCCGATCGTCCGCTGGAGGCGGGATCGACATTGGCCCAAGCGTTTCTGGCCGCTGGTGCTCGTCGAGTCGTTGCCAGTCACTGGAGTGTTTCCGATGACTCCACGGCTGAACTTGTCGGCAGTTTTTTCGAAGTGATCGCCAACAACTTGGCCATGACCGATCGACTGGACGTGGTCTCGGGATTGCACGCAGCGAAGTTGAAAGTCCGCCACGATTCACGTTGGCAGGCTCCGTATTTTTGGGCTCCCTTTGTGTTGATCGGACGAAGCGACTGAATTTGACCGAAACGCGCATGCACTTCCTTGAATCGGAAACGATCGCTCCGATTCACCTCCATCAGTCATCGCATGCTCATTGGATCGACATCCACTTGAAACTCCACATCGGAAACGCGGCTGATCTGCGGTGCGGTGGCTCGCCAGAGATCGCGGATCAGCTCGAACGCTGCCGCCGTCAGTTGGATGTGGAACCGCCAATTGTCTCGCAGCTTTGTGATTGGAGCCGGCGCCGGGCCAAGAATGCGAACCGGCAGTGACAGCGATTCGGCAGTCGTTCGCAGCAGTGCGGCCATCGACAATGCCTCTTGTTTGACTCGGTCTTCTTTCGGACCGCGCAAGATGATCCGCGTCAGCGATCGAAACGGCGGAGCATCCGCTTCGCGGCGGTGCTTCAATTCGTGAGCCACGAAACCGAGATAGTCGTGTTGCGCCGCGAGCGCGATGGCTGGCTCAGTGGGACACGCCGACTGCACGAGCACGCGGCCGCCACGCGACGACCGGCCGGTCCGGCCCGCGACTTGAGCAATCAATTGGAAGGTCCGTTCGGAGGCACGCAGGTCGGGCGCGTGCAGCAGCGTGTCAGCGTTGATGACTCCCACCAGCGTCACGTTTGGGAAGTCGAGCCCTTTCGCGATCATCTGCGTGCCGAGCAAAATGTTGACCTCGCCTCGCCGAAACTGTTCCAATGCCTCATCGTGGCTGCCGTGCTTCTTCATCGAGTCGCTGTCCATGCGCAGGCATTTGTACTTGCCGAACTTCGATTTGACTTCGTGCTCCAACCGTTGCGTGCCGATGCCGAAGTAGTAAACGCCCGGATGCCCGCACTTCGGACATTGCGTGAGCGGCTCGGCTTCGTGCTCGCACGAATGACAGAGCACTCGGTTGCGGTCCTTGTGGAACGTCAGCGTGATATCGCAATGCGGACACTTCACGCCTTCGCCGCACTTCTTGCACCACACGGTCGGCGAGTATCCGCGCAGATTCAAAAACAAAATCACCTGCCCGCCGTCATTCAGCGCGAGCTGCATCGTCGATCCCAACGCGCGTCCAATCGCTTCCCCTTTCGTGACCAGCGGATCATTTCGCGTATCCACGATCGACACCGGCGGCAGCGGACGTTTCTCCACGCGGTTTGCGAGAGTGAGCAGAAGGTCGGTGGGGATGAAACTCGAAACTCGAAACCCGAAACTCGAATCGCCTTCGGCCTCGTCGTTCCTTTCGAGTTTCGAGTTTCGAGTTTCGAGTTTCTCTTCCCCAGCTCGCACCCACGACTCCAACGTCGGCGTCGCCGAGCCGAGCAGCAGCGGAATTCCCTCCAGCCGCGCTCGTTCGCGAGCGACCTCGCGGGCGTGATACCGTGGGGTCTCTTCTTGCTTGAACGACGTTTCGTGTTCCTCGTCGATCACGATCAGACCGAGATGCGGTGTCGGCGCGAAGACCGCACTACGTGCTCCGACGATCACCTGCACTTGACCACTGGCGATCCGCTGCCAGTGCCAGTGCCGCTCGGAATCGCTGAGGTGGCTGTGAAGCACGGCCACATTGTCGAATCGGCATCGAAAGCGGCGAATCGTCTGCGGCGTGAGACTAATCTCCGGCACGAGCACAATCGCCTGCCGGCCGTAGCTGACGACTTCGCGAATCGCCTGAATGTAAACCTCCGTCTTGCCGCTGCCGGTGACGCCACGCAGCAAGATCGTCCGATGCCGAGACGCTCGCAGTTCGCCAAGGATCGCGTCGAGCGCGGCGTGCTGCTCGGCGTTCAATGTCAAATCTGGTTGGCGAGTCACCGGCCCGAAGTCCGTATCGAACGCATCAGTTCTTTCGCGTATCGCCTCAATCAGCCCTTTGCCGCGCAACCAGTTGATTGGTCCGACGCCGCAGTCCGCCTCCTCGCACAGTTCATCAATCCGCATCGTCCGTTGTGCCGTGCAGAGAATCTCCATCACGGTCTTCTGTTTGGCCGAAAGCTTCCGTTCGGCGAGTGTTTCACACACTCCCGCCGCGGAACGCAGAAACAAAATGTCGCGAGTCCCCGACAATTTTTTCACGCCCGCCGGAATGACTGTGTCCAAGACTTGGCCCCAACCGCACAGATACCGCTCCGCGATCCAGCGCGTCAGGTCGAGCATCCGCTGTGAGAGTAGCGGTTCGCGATCGAGCACTTCGTCTATCTGCTTGAGCTTTGGCGGCACGCCGTTCTTCGAGCGTTCGGGTCCGATCAATTCGGACCACGGACCAACCTCGACGCAGTACCCAATCAAGTATTGATTGCCGGCACCAAACGGCACTCGCACGCGCATCCCCGGTTGAAGCCGCTCGCGCAACGCATCGGACACGAGGTAATCGAACGGCGTCTCCAACGGCCGATTCACCACGACCCGCGCCACCCAGCGATCTGCGAGGGCCGCCAAATCCCACGGCTTCAACTCAGGAGCCAGCGGTTGCGGTTCGGCGGCGAACAGGCTGCGTTGTTGAGTGGAGTGAAACACGTCAGATCAAGCCTTGGTCTTCCAGAACCGATCGGCATTTGATCGGAATGCGGCGAGACGTGGCAGCGCCGTCGAGCACACGAAACAGGATTTCGGGACTTGCGGGATCATGGAGTTGAAGCTCACCACGTCCGATCCACAACTGGAGTTTTTCTCTTGATACACATTTGGCAAGATCATAGGCGATACACGATTTGTGCTTCAGGAATGCGTGATCGCCAACCTCCAACACACAGTTTTGATCTTTGTCTGCTCGCCACGTGGTGATGCTGACGACAACCACCGGATCGAGTTGGCCATGAGAAATGACAAACCACAGATGTCCGCCGTCGCGTCCATCCGCAAATCGAAACGAGTCGCCGGCCTTGAGTGTCGCGGTCATTCTCCAAACGCCTGGGCAATCAAAGCCTCATTTTCCGCGTCCTGTGTAATCTCCGTTTTTTCGTCGAGATGCCCCAGCGCCGCCAAAATGTCATCCAGCGGAATCGGCTTCGACGAATCACCGGGATCATTCTTCCGCCACTCTGGGAACTCGTGCGTGATGTTGACCAGATCCCACTCATCGTTCTCGGCGTATCGTTCCGCGATCTCTTCCAACTTCTCGACTTCAAAATAGGACAAGTCACCGAGTCCAGGGTCGGCAATCAATTCCAACGAAAAATGATTTCGTCGGAGATACTTTGACCACTCCGGCGTCTGCATGTGCTCGCCGCGAATCAGATGCAGCACGTCCTCCAGGACCGGCCCGCGCTTCATGGCGACCACATGGCTTCCCGTCAGTGGCCGGCGAATTTCTCGCAGACATTCGCGATCCGCGATATAGAGCAGCTTTATCAGCCGCATGTAGTTCATCTGCCGAGTCGCTTCGCGTCGCAACAAAGTCGCAATAGCCTGCATCGTCTTCGGAAAGTTGAACCGGAAAGGCGAGCGGACGAAGATCTTTGATCGTATCGCCATGAGAGACTCTCCACGTTTCCTGGTATTCAACACGCCGTAGTGCAACGGCCAGCGAGTCACCGAGGCACGCTCAGGCTCAAGGTTACTCGTGGCATTCGTCGCAATACAACTCCGACCATCGCGGCGCATTACTTCGACAGCCGCGAAAGCCACCGTGCCAGATCGCGGTCGAGCGTTTCGAGGTCATCGCCGAATGCTTGGCGGAAATCGCGCAAACGCTCCTCCGGCGAGTCCGCTTTCAGTCGCGGTTTGTTTTGCAGTGTCTTCAAGTACGAGACGTAATTTTCGCGCCGTGTCTTGATTAAGAAGTAGGTCAAGGCCCACGACTCGGCATAGGCAGTCTCGGCTTGCTCGACGTTTTGCAGCCGGTCAT
Source organism: Planctomyces sp. (assembly GCA_043775215.1). Taxonomy (GTDB): domain Bacteria; phylum Planctomycetota; class Planctomycetia; order Planctomycetales; family Planctomycetaceae; genus SXKJ01. The sequence continues at coordinate 7,899 of JAYVSP010000985.1, forward strand.
CGGTGCGGATCAGGGTGGATACGGACGCATTGTCGCCGCGTTGCTTCAATGTTTCGCGATAGCGTTTCAGACGCACGGTGTTCACGCGACCGGCCGATTTCCAGCCGGAATGGCTGTCGAGATCGGGCACCTCGAAAAACATGGCCATCCCCTCGGTCAGCCACAGCGGGTTGTCGGCGAAGCGCGTGTGCAGACCACTGTTGAACGCGATCTGATGTGTCGCTTCGTGAATGACCGTTGCGACGTTGAACGGCGAGGCCACGACTTTGCGGCGGATGTCCTCAATCGTTTTTGCGGGAGGTGAATTCGGACTCGCCGTGAGATCGAACATCACGATGCGGTTCGTCGGAATCGAGAAGTAACCTTTCGACACCGCCGCATCCGGCCCGTCGAGTTTCGTTGCCAAGTCCGCGAATTCCGTTTGATCCTTGAGCACAATTGCCGGCAACGGGAACTCCGGCTCACGCAATGTCAGTCCCGCTACTTTCCAATACTGCTGAAATCCGTCAAACAGTCGTTCAAACAGTATTCCGACCCATTCGGCATACTTGCGACCGGCGGTCGAACAGATGACGAAATGCTTCGTGACGACGACGTGCGACGGAGTCTTGACCCCGAAGTCGACCAATTCCAGTTGAAGCTGTTGGCCGAGTTCCTCGGCCGCGAGTGGTTGAAACCGCTCATCCGTCGGCTCGTTCTTCTGAATCTGCTGCGGCTCCACCGTCCACAACCGGCCGTCGCGTCCTTCGAGCAACAGTCCGCCGTTTTGTGCCGTCAACAACACCCGCGATTCGAGTGTCATCGTGATCGACTTCGCGTCGGAAAAAGTGACGCGGTGGAGACGCGGTTCAGCAGGCTCGTCCGCACGCGTGGGAACCATGAACGGTGCGGACGATAGAATCCAGAAGAGAAGTCGCATCACGACGGACAGAATCCTGGTCCGCGGACATCCGTGTCTGACCACTTCCTGATTTTCTCTCGCCATAATATTGAACTCTCGCGGAAGGCCGCTCGTGCCGCAAGACGGCTCGCTGTCGAGTGGTCGCCGGCGGGGCTACGATTCGGGGCGACGAATTCATTTCGCGAATAGATCGAAAGTCGAATCATGCCGGCACATCATTCTGGCGACACCCCACAGACAACAAGGCGAGCTCAACCCAATCTGCTGGGGAACGAGACCAGTCCGTACTTGCTGCAACATGCCTTCAATCCGGTGGATTGGAATCCGTGGGGCGACGAGGCATTGTCGCTGGCGAGGCAGCAAAGCAAGCCGATTTTTCTATCGATCGGTTACAGCGCGTGTCACTGGTGTCATGTGATGGAGCACGAAAGCTTCGAGAATCTGGACATCGCAAAGCTTATGAACGAGCACTTCATTTGCATCAAAGTGGATCGCGAAGAGCGGCCGGACCTCGACCAAATCTACATGACGGCGGTGCAGATGATGACTGGACGTGGCGGCTGGCCGATGTCCGTCTTTCTGACGCCCGATTTGCGGCCGTTCTTCGGCGGGACATATTGGCCGCCGTTCGCGCGAATGCAGATGCCGGGCTTTCGAGACATCCTGGCGGGAGTTCATGACGCCTGGAAGAACCGCCAGGACGACGTACACCGCAGTGCCGAGGAATTGACCGGCGCGCTGGTCAAGTCGGCGGCCGAGTCGTTGCCGCGCGCCGGCATGAGCATCGACACACTTCGCAATGCTCAGCAGCAATTACTACGTGCGGCCGATCGGTCGCAAGGAGGATTCGGTGGTGCTCCCAAGTTTCCGCACCCCATGGATCTGCGCGTGCTGCTGCGGTGCTGGACGCGGTTCGGCGAGGAAGAGGCATTGGACGTCGTGCGGCTGACGCTCGACAAGATGGCCGCCGGGGGCATTTACGATCATCTGGGCGGCGGCTTTCATCGGTACTCGACCGACGGCCGTTGGCTCGTACCGCACTTCGAGAAAATGCTGTACGACAATGCATTGCTGACGTCGGTGTATCTCGAAGCATTTCAGGCAACGGGCGACGCCAATTACTCGCGAGTCGCTCGCGAGACGCTCGACTATGTGCTCCGCGAGATGACTCAGACTCAAGGTGGCTTCTTTAGCACTCAGGACGCCGACAGCGAAGGGGTCGAGGGGAAATTCTTCGTCTGGTCCGAAGAAGAAGTACTCAGTGTGCTCGGTCCCGCAGACGGTCGGTTGTTCTGCTACGCCTACGACGTCACGTCGCAAGGCAATTGGGAGGATCACAACATTCTCAATCGCCCGAAGCCGCACGAGCAGGCGGCGAAGGTCTTGCAGATCGAACCGCAAGAACTCGAAATTGTTCTGGCCCGTTGCCGGCAGAAATTGTTTGAGGTGCGATCGCGCCGCATTGCTCCCGGCCGAGATGACAAAGTGCTCGTCAGTTGGAACGGCCTGATGATCGCGGCCATGTCTCAAGCGGCGTCCATTCTGGGCGAACCGAAATATGCCAACGCGGCGCGCGCGGCGGCCGACTTCATCCTGACCAACATGCGCGACACAGAGGGCCGCTTGCTGCACTCGTTCAAGGACGGGCAATCTCGCTTCAACGCCTATCTGGACGATTACGCTTGCCTGATCGACGGCTTGATCGATCTGTATCAAGCGACGTTCGACGCGAAGTATGTTGACGCGGCGCTGGAACTCGCTCAGCAAATGCTCTCGCGGTTTGAGGATCCTCGCGGCGGCGGTTTTTTCTTCACGTCGATCGATCACGAGAAGCTGGTTGCGCGGATCAAGGACACGCAGGACAATGCGACTCCCTCCGGCTGTGGCGTGGCGGCACTCGCTCTCGCTCGGCTGGGCACACTGACCTGTCGGCCCGACTTGCTGGGGCGGGCGTACGCGACTTTGGAGTCGATGTCAGGACAGCTTGAGAAATTCGCGATGGCCAGCGGCCAGGCATTGATCGCGTTGGACTTCGTGCTCGGACCAGCGCGAGCGATCGTCTTCTGCGGCACATTCACGGCCGAAGGGACGGCACCCGGCGATGCCGCTCTGAACAGCTTGTTTCAGCGTTTTTGGCCGAACAAAGTCGTCTCGCGAAAATCACGCGACACAAAAGACAGCGATTTGCCGGCCGCATTGCGGACATTGCTCACTGGCAAGGAATCTCCGCCCGATCAGCTCACGGTGTTCGTTTGCGAGCAAGAAACCTGCGGCGCACCGATTGTCGGTTTGAGCGACTGGAATCAGCTTCTGAACGGTCAGTAGCCACAGCGGCGACAGTAGCCACAATTGCGACAGTAGCCACCAGGGCTCGCCCTGCACGTAGCCACCAGGCAATTCCCCACCGACGCGGGGTCGGTGGGGGAATTGTTTCGTAGTTTCAGCCGCGAAGGCACGTGAGAATTGACGCGCCGGTCGCGAGGGCTATCTTCCCCACCGACCCCGTGTCGGTGGTGAGATGCCTTGTGGCTACCTTTCAACCCGCCGCAACCATAGGCTGATGTCATCAAGCCACCGCCCTCGCAGCCACTGTTCTTCCCGCCGCCGACTTTTGATCACCTAGCCACCGACGTTGCCATCCACTTTTCACCACGTAGCCACAAGGCATTTCACCACCGACGCGGGGTCGGTGGGGGACTTACGACACACTCGCACTCACGAGAACCACAATGCTGAAATCATCCGGGCAGGACCGATTGGACGACGCTGACCTACGGGCAGCGGAAGAACTGACCGCCGCGTATCACAAGATGACGCGCGAATTGGAGAAGGTCATCATCGGGCAGGAGGGCGTGTTGAAGCAGGTAATGATCGCGCTGTTCTCGCGCGGTCACTGCTTGCTAGAGGGCGTCCCCGGTTTGGCAAAGACGTTGATTGTCTCGACGATCGCCGACTTGCTGTCGCTGAATTTCCGCCGCATTCAGTTCACACCGGACTTGATGCCGTCGGACATTACCGGCACTGAAATCCTGGAAACGGAAGAGGGAACCGGGCATCGTCGCATGAAATTCGTGAAGGGGCCGATCTTCGGCAACTTGCTGCTTGGCGACGAAATCAATCGCACACCGCCGAAGACGCAAGCCGCGTTGTTGCAGGCGATGCAGGAATACAAAGTCACAATCGCCGGTCAGGACTTTCCGCTGGAAAGGCCGTTCCTGGTGCTCGGTACGCAGAATCCCATCGAGCAAGAAGGAACATACCCGTTGCCCGAAGCACAGCTCGACCGATTCATGTTCCGCATCTTGGTCGATTATCCGTCCTACGAAGACGAACTGCGGATTGCCGAGACCACGACCTCGGGTGACGCGGTTAAGCTGCAACCGATTCTGGATCGCGCGGACATTCTGCGGATGCAGCAAGTTGTCTTGAAAGTGCTGGTCGGCAAGTCGATCTCGGCCTACGCCGTGCAGTTGGTCCGAGCCACTCGGCCGAAGACGAGTGAAGCTCCCGACTTCGTGAAGAAGTACCTCACCTGGGGAGCCGGCACACGCGCCTGCCAAGCGTTGCTGCTGGCCGGCAAATCTCACGCTCTTTTGGATGGACGAGTCCACGTCTCGGCCGACGACATCCGTTCGGTCGCTCGCCCCGTGCTGCGACACCGCCTCGTCACCAGCTTCGCCGCCGAAAGCGATGGCGTCACGACCGACCACATCGTCGAGAAGCTGTTCGAGGTGATTCGCGAACCGGAATAGTCAAACAGCGATGCCGATTCGTGGAGGGCAAACGATGAAGCTTTCAATGTCTTCGATTTGTCCAACAGTTTCCCGCCGCGATCTGTTGCGAATCGCGGGAGCTGCCGTGGCCAGCTCGATCATCGCCTTGCCGTTCTGTCGCTCGGACGACATACCGGCTCGGCCGCTGATTGGCTTCAGCCTGTATAACATGAAGATGTTGCCGATCTCCGAGGCTTTGCGAGTTTGTCGAGAGACCGGTTACGAGTGTGTCGAATTGGCCGTGATGCCCGATTGGCCGAGCGATCCGGCAAGACTCTCCGAAGGTCAAGTTCACGACATCAAGCAACAACTGTCCGATCAGAGTCTCAAACTGGCGTCGTTGATGGAGAACTTGCCGCTGGCAGTGGACGGCGACGCTCACCAGTCCAACTTGAATCGACTGAAACGGGCGATGGAATTCTCGCGAAGTCTTGTCCCTGATCAAACGCCGTTGATCGAGACGGTGCTCGGCGGCTCGCCCGACAAATGGCCGACGTTGAAGGACAAATTCCTGGAGCGATTGCGCGATTGGGCTGCGGTCGCTGTCGAGCACTCCGCGGTGATAGCGATTAAAGCTCACATCGGCGGAGCACTGCACACGCCACAAGACGCTGCCGACCTCGTGAAGACGATCGACTCGAAGGGCCTGCAACTGACGTTCGACTTCAGCCATTTTCAGCTTCGCGAATTCGCACTCTCCGACGCATGGCAGGCGATGGCCCAATGGACTCGATTTGTGCATGTCAAAGACGGACGAGGCAAACCCGGTGCGTTTCAGTTCTTGCTGCCGGGAGAAGGAACCATCGACTATGTTGAACTGTTTCGCTTGCTAAAAGCCAGCCGCTACACCGGGTCAGTTGTGGTCGAAGTGAGTGCTCAGATCAGTTCCAAACCCGGCTACGATCCGATCGCAGCCGCTACGAAGTGCTGGCCGGTACTGCGCGATGCGAGAGAGAAAGCGTGGGCATAGTTTCGCGGTCAGAGATCTGACTCATTCGGTCTTCACTTCATGATTTGACACTCGTTATTCATGATTCGGCAATCCACACCGTCCGCCGACGAAAGCAAAAGTCGTGGAACATCGCGAACCGATTGAACTGCCGGTCGAACACATTCCCAATGCGCCCGCACCGCCGTATGTGCGGACGTTCGAGTTTCACTTTGGCGGTCCACCCGTGGAAGCACCGCCTAGTCCCCGACGCCGACAGCCGCGAGTCGTCTTGCCGCTGTTGCTGTTCCTGGCAACGTGCGTGAGCACTTTTGTTGTTGGCGCAGAAATGTTTGGTGAGAGAGTGTTGAGGGAAATTCCCGTCGAAATAGACGGGAGAAACGTGATTCACCGGCAACTTGTGACAGATTGGACTTCCTCCAAAACTCCGCTGGCCGGCGCGAGGTATGCGCTCGCACTGATGTCCATATTGCTGGCTCACGAGATGGGTCACTTCCTGCAAGCGAGGCGCTACGGCGTCCCCGCAAGTTGGCCGTGGTTCATTCCCATACCATCGCCGCCGCTGGGGACAATGGGAGCCGTCATCGTCCAAGCGTCGGGATATGCCGACCGCAAACAGTTGTTCGACATCGGCATCTCCGGGCCGCTGGCTGGTTTGGTGCTGGCAGTGCCGATCTGCGTGTTGGGACTGCAGCAAGCCGAAGTACGGCCGATTGTCCCGGGTGAGGGGACGATGATTTTTGGTGATCCGCTGTTGTTGCAGTGGCTGGCGGATTGGATCGTCGGGCCGCGACCTCCGGGGCAAGATCTGTGGTTGAATCCGCTGTTGCATGCCGGCTGGGTTGGCATCTTCGTGACTGCGCTGAACTTGATCCCGATTGGACAGCTTGATGGCGGGCACATCTTGTATTGTCTGATCGGCCGCAAGGCACACACCGTCGCTCGCGCGCTGTTGTGGTTGGCAGTCGCCTACATGATCTACACTCAGAATTGGTCGTATGGATTCATGGTCTTCTTGCTGATGGTGATGGGAGCCAGGCATCCGCCGTCCCGAGATGATTCTGTCCCGCTCGGCCGATTCCGCAAGGTGCTCGGCTGGATGACACTGTGTTTCATCTTCATCGGCTTCACGCCCGTGCCGATCTCGCTCGACGCACAGCCGCCGGTGAAGAAGCCTCCGATCAAGAAGGACGATCAATTGTTTGTTGGGCACACGAACGTGCGGCACTCGTAACTCAGGCGGCTCGCCTGAGACGCATCTCCAACGGCGATGCGATGCAGGCGAGTCGCCTAGAGTCCTTGATGCCGTGAGTTTGTTGCAGGTGTGTCAAGTTTTGTAGCCACGCTCGCCAGAGTGTGGGCGTTGTGCGAGTTCACCCACGCTCTGGC
>JAYVSP010000986.1:0-6353 GCA_043775215.1 Planctomyces sp.
TAACCCCAACGCCATCGGCGTGGGCGCGACGTGGAATCACGACTTACGTCGCGCGCACGCCGTTGGCGTAGCGGTTAAACGAATACTCCGACAAGCCCCACGGTCGGTGGGGAATGCCTATCACCAATCTCACACCGTTTCCGTCTTCACTGGCAGCTTTTCGAGCACATGGTCGATCAGCCCGTAAGCCCGGGCTTCTTCGGCCATCATGAAGTTGTCGCGGTTTGTGTCTGCTTCCAATTGGTCGAGCGTCTTGCCGGTATGCTTCATGAGGATTTCGTTCATGCGGCGCTTTACGCGAATGACCTCTTTCGCGTGAATCTCCAATTCGGTCGCCGTCCCCTGCATGCCGGCGAGCGGTTGGTGAATCATGATTCGGGCGTTGGGCAGAGAGTACCGCTTGCCGGCCGCTCCGGCGGTCAACAACACCGCACCCATGCTGCTTGCTTGGCCGATGCAATACGTGGCGACGTCGCAGTTGATGTACTGCATCGTGTCGTAGATCGCCATTCCTGCCGTGATCGAACCGCCTGGCGAATTGATATAAAAGTGGATGTCCGCCTTGCTGTCTTCAAACTGCAAAAAGAGCAACTGCGCAACGATGCTGTTGGCGACGTCATCGTTGACCTGACTGCCCATGATCACGATGCGATCCTTCAGCAGCCGGCTGTAGATATCCATCACTCGCTCTTCGCGACCGCTCTTTTCAACCACCCAAGGAACCAGCACTGACATGGAAGACTCGCTTTCAGAATGTCTGATTTGATTTTTAGTTTCTACCGGATGTTCAAGGTCCAAATCCCAATGTCCAATGAAAATCGGGGATTGGGCAACCAAAGACTTATTTCTTCTCTGCCAGCGCCGATGACTTATTGAGCACATCGTCGACGAGGCCGTAGGCTTTGGCCTCAATGGCTGACAGATAGCGGTCGCGGTCCGTGTCGCGAGCGATGACTTCGATCGGCTGGCCGGTGTGATCGGCCAAAATCTTGTTGAGGATTTCCCGTGTGTCGAGGATATCTTTGGCCTGAATCTCGATGTCCGAGACCTGTCCGCCGACTTCACCATAGGGTTGGTGAATCATCATCTTGGCGTGTGGCAAGATGTATCGCTTTCCTTTGGTCCCGCCTGCCACGACGATTGCTCCGCCGCTGGCCGCCAGCCCGACACAGTACGTTGCGACGCTGCAATCCATGAATTGCATCGTGTCGTAAATCGCCATTGTTGCCGTGACCGAACCGCCCGGCGAATTCACGTACATGTGAATGTCCTGAGCTTTGCTTTCGGACTGCAAGAACAACAGTTTCATCACGATCAGGTTTGCGACGCCGTCGTTGATGACCCCTTCCAGAAAGATAATACGGTTTTCAAGCAGCAGATCGCCGATGCCCATCTGCCGCTGCCGTGCGTAGTCTCGACGCTGGTTGATTGACGGAGAACGCTGCATGGTCCACTGATCGAACATGGTGACTCCTGAGGGAGCGCGGTCCGCCGGGAAGTCCGGCCACCGGAGCGCGTGGGATAGTGGATGCCGACAAGGACCGTCAAGAGACCTTGCGTTGATCGAGTCGCCAGTGGCTTGGGTTTTTCGCGGTAGTTGTTATGACACGCGGCCCGAAATTTGGAATTTTGGAGTGCGGCGATGCATCGTCGCTTTCTTTTGCGGCGAAGCCGCTTTGATTCTTTTGCGGCGAAGCCGCTTTGACTTTTCAACACTGCGACAAAATGAAAGCGGCTTCGCCGCAAATGAAAGCGGGGATGCATTTCCCCACATCACAATAAGAAAGCACGACAAATGGCTGAGCAATATATTTTTACGATCGAATCCCTGACGCGGATGTACGAGCAAAAGGAAGTTCTGAGCAACATCTGGCTGGCATTTTATCCGGGAGCCAAAATTGGAGTGCTCGGCAACAACGGGTCTGGCAAGAGCACGCTACTGCGGATCATGGCGGGCGAGGACAAGGACTACATGGGCGAGGTCCGGCCGGCCAAAGGGATCAAAATCGGATACTTCGCGCAGGAGCCTCGGCTGGACATGTACGAGACGGTCGCTGACTGCATCAACGATGCGGCGGCCGAATCGCATGCGACTTTGAACCGTTACAACGAACTCAATATGAAGTTGTGCGAGCCGCTCGATCCGGATGAGATGGAAAAGGTGCTTGCGGAACAAGCGAAAGTTCAAGACAAGATCGATCACAACAACTTGTGGGAACTCGACCGCACATTGGAGATTGCCAAGGACGCGATGCGGCTGCCGCCTGATGAGGCCCTGATTTCGAATCTGTCCGGCGGTGAGAAGCGGCGTGTCTCGCTCTGTCAGATCTTGCTGCAAAGTCCCGATCTGCTGTTGCTCGACGAACCGACGAACCATCTGGACGCCGAATCGGTCGCGTGGCTGGAACACTTCTTGGAGAACTTTGCGGGGACGGTTGTGGCGGTCACGCACGATCGCTACTTCCTCGACAACGTCGCGCAGTGGATTCTGGAACTGGACCGCGGCAAGGGAATGCCATTCGAGGGGAATTATTCCTCGTGGCTCGAACAGAAGTACGCCCGCATGTCGGTCGATCAGAATCGGGAATCGAAGCGACAGAAGGCACTCGCGCGCGAGTTGGAATGGGTTCGCATGTCGCCGAAAGCGCAGGCGACGAAAAACAAAGCTCGTATGCAGCGGTATGAAGAGTTGCGGAGTCAATCTTTTGACACTTCCGGTGAAATGGACGAAATGCAAATTCCGTCCGGTAAAGCACTGGGTGATCTCGTCATCCGCGCCGAGGGAATGTCCAAGGCGTTCGGTGACAAGCTGCTGTTCGAGAACATGAATTTCAATTTGCCGAAGGGTGGCATCGTCGGCGTGATCGGTCCCAATGGAGCGGGTAAGACGACGCTCTTCAAAATGATCATGGGACAGGAGAAGCCGGACTGCGGCACGCTCCGGATTGGCAATGCGGTCGAGCTGGCGTACGTCGATCAGTCACGCGATTCGCTCGACGGAGACAAAACCGTCTACGAAGAAATCAGCGGCGGCATCGACATGATCGAAGTCGGCGGCATGAAGATGCACTCGCGCGGTTACGTTGGTCGCTTTAACTTCAAGGGGACCGATCAGCAGAAGCTGGTGAAGGAACTCTCCGGCGGCGAACGCAATCGAGTCCATTTGGCCAAGCTGCTCCGGCGCGGCGGCAACGTGATTCTGTTGGACGAACCGACCAACGATCTCGATGTCGACACACTCCGAGCGTTGGAAGAGGGCCTGTCGAACTTCGGCGGCTGTGCAATCGTCACCAGCCACGATCGCTGGTTCCTCGACCGTATCGCGACACACATCCTGGCCTTCGAGGGAGACAGCCAGACGTACTGGTTCGAAGGCAACTACAAGATGTATGAAATCCAGAAACATGAACGGCTCGGTGCCGCCGCCGATCAACCGCACCGCATCAAGTACAAACCATTAGCGCGATAGCCATACCGGACGGATGCCCGCAAACCAACGCCGTTAAGGATTTTGCGACGGTGAAGTTACGGCAAATACAAGCCCGACACGCCAGCAAGTGCATTCGTTACGCCACCGATGATGCACTCGCTTGCGCTTCGGGCTAGTTTGGGGCACCGTGTCATCCCCATGTGGTGTCCATGAATAATCCGGGCTAGCATCCGGTTCGGAATGTCGAGGGATTCTCGAACCGGACGCTAGCGCGTGCCGGCTGATAGTCTGAGGCACAGCCTCGTTAGGAGTGAATCCCATGCCCATGCCACCAACTGATCCTGAAATGGATTTGATCTCGCCGGACAACCCCGATCCCCCGTCCGAGCACCCGCAGCTTGTCATGCGAAGTTTTGGCATGACCGATCGCGGCCGGATGCGAGCGTCCAACGAAGATCAGTTCTTGATCGCCGAGCTAACGAAAGCTCTCCGAATTCAGCAAACCAGTCTGACCCAAGCATGGATTAAGTATGCCGATGAGCAGGGACATCTCTTTCTGGTCGCCGACGGGATCGGCGGTGCTCCCGCCGGAGAACAGGCCAGTGCTCTGGCGGTGAAGTCCGTCGAAGAGTTCCTGGTCAACACGCTCAAATGGTTCTTTCAGCTCAAGGGAGTCGAACAAGAAAACGTGGTGGTCGAATTCCAAGACGCACTGCGGCAGGCTGATGCCAAGATTTTTGCGGAGGTCGCACAGCATCCGGAACTCGAAGGCATGGGGACGACGCTGACACTGGCCTACAGCCTCGGCGCGAACTTGTTCGTGGCCAACGCTGGGGACAGCCGGTGCTATTTGTTCCGACAGGGCCAATTGTTGCAATTAACGTCCGATCACACCTTGGCCCAAGACTTGATCCGACAGGGCATGCCCCCGCTGACCCCAAGAGATCGTCTCGTTGGAGGTCATCGGATCACAAACGCGATCGGCGGCCCCGATCCTGGTGTCAGGGTGGAAGTCCACAAGCTCACATTGGAGCCGGGCGACGTTTTGCTGCTCGCGACCGATGGCCTGACCAACGAGCTGACAGCCGCACAAATCGCGACCACGTTGATCGCCGAGCCGGACCCCAAGATCGCCTGTGAGCGTTTGATGGCTCAGTCGCTCGAACACGGAGGCCGCGACAACGTCACCGTCATTGTCGCGCGTTATGAAATTGTCGCGCGTTCCGAAACTTCAAGCTGACTGCGAACGAGATCGCCGACCTCGTCGCATATTTCCAAGAAGATTCCCAAGAAAAGGAGTCAGACGATGACACAGGCAGAACGCTATCAGGACGCCTACAAATATGTGCAGAAGCGGAAGGATTTCTGGGTGCATCTCGCTTTATTTTTGATCGTGAACGCAAACTTGATCACGCTCAATCTGGCCAAGACGCCGGACAAACTCTGGTTTCACTGGGTACTCATGGGTTGGGGCGCTGGGCTTCTGCTCAACGGGTTCCAAGTGTTCGGCAACGGGTTCGCCAAAAACTGGGAGGCGAGAAAGATCGAAGAGATCGTGAAGCGTGACGCGGTGGAAGAGGCCGCTCGGCCCAAGTCTACCTCCATTTGAAGTCCACGGAACGTCTTGGTCGCGCTTCGACCGAGATTACAACACACGCTGACACTCAGGCCAAGGAAGTCATCAACAATGAACCAATGAAGAGGTGAAAATCATGGGACTGAAGGAAGTCTACGTGGAGTAATGGAGGCAATGAAAACCTCGGATAGGGAATCGCAAAAAGTGGAATTGGACATTCAAGTTTACGGCAGTATATGATCGGCTCACCAATAATTCTGTCACTCAATTACAATGGAAATATGATGGCGAACACCGACGTTTTGACAAAAAGTGACCTTACGGAAAAGATCACGTGTGAACCAAGCGATGTGCGAGTGACTCCGATCGCCGCGCCGACAAACCCGAGTGATTCCTACGACGGCTCGCGAGCGATCTACCGGCTCTTACGGCTGGCGTCGTGGGGATCACCGCTGATGAACCTCGGTTACTTCAAGTTTCGTGGACCACTCGCCTTTCTCAATGTGTTGGCAAGCCTGGAGGCCGGACAGCATCGGCTCGTCATGAAGTCGGCCGGCCTATTGGACGTGCAAGGGGAGCAGCGAGTTCTCGATCTGGCATGTGGTCGAGGCAAGAGTTCATTCATCATCCAGTGTCTGCATCCACAGGCGACGGTTGTCGGTCTCGATCTGCTCGAGCGGCACGTCGAAGTCGCAGAGACGCTGTTTGGTAACACCAGAAATCTGTCCTACGTGGCCGGCAACGCAATGCTGCTGGACTTTCCGGACGAGTCGTTCGACCGGCTCATGTGTCTCGAAGCGGCGTTTCACTTTTCGGACCGAGCGCAGTTTCTTCATGAGTCGTTCCGCGTTTTGCGACCCGGAGGCCGGCTGGTTGTCGTGGATTTCGCCTGGAACTCCGACGCCGATCGGGTTCATCGAGACGATCCCGAAACGCGACAAGTGCGGAAGGCGTGGGAGTGGGATGACTTCTCTTCGGTCCCCGAATACGAACGCACAGCCGCTCGTATGGGTTTTCGCGTGTCGGGCAGTCACGACTGGAGCGGGCAAGTCACCCATCCCATCCAGGCTCAACTCCGCTGCCTGTCGGCCTTGGCTGGCACGAAAATCGGTCGGAACTTCATGTGCTGGAGAAATCCACTATATCGAACGTTCTCGTCCGACGATTGGCTGGCTTGCGCCTCGGCGGTCGCTGCTCACGGCCACGTCCAGCGGCATTCGAAATACATGGCGTTCGTGTTTGAGAAACCATAGCGCGGCCGAGCCGCAAATCACAAATCCGAAGTTCCAAATCTCAAGGAAAATGGAACCTCGAAATCTCAAAATGTCTGTGGCCGCTTCGATTGCA
>JAYVSP010000987.1:0-7359 GCA_043775215.1 Planctomyces sp.
TAAGTTAAAAATAGGGTTGTTCTGGGATTTGAGTTGTTCCCATCCGTGTGGCCTTCTGATCCGTGTGGGACTGAGTTGCCAGAGCTTGACCGATCCCAAAGAACGCCGACCCACACGGATAAGAAGGCCACACGGATGGGAGCAAGACCTCGACACCCTGGTCGGTGAACCCTTCGGTCAGAGGCCTCGCCTCGTTGGAGTCTGTGTTTGACGGGCAGGTTAAAAACCTGCCCCACGACTGCGACTTCGCTTGTTTGAAGACTATTGCCCTCGGCCATCACCTGGAGACATCGCTGATGCCGCGACCACTGCCCGTCCTGCCGATGACGATTGAAGAGTTTGAACACATGCCGCATCGGCTGGGTTGGAAGCACGAGTATTGGGATGGAGCGGCTCAACTTTCGACACAGGAGACGGCGATCGCTTCGTTCCAACGGCCGGTCACGCCATTAACGGCACCAATTCCGCTGGCCATTGACGAACAGTTGCGGCTGATTCGTCCGGACGACGAGGCGGCTTTGATCGAATTGTTCGTGACGACATTCGATGATTCCGTCGAGTACGCCGGTTGGCCCGATGACGCCTACCGCCGTGAGGCACGGGACAACATCGGCACCTTCTTCGGCAAACCACGCCGGCATCGTTATGACCAAGCCGATCCCGCGCGTCCTGAGACATCGTTTGTCATCGTCACGCCGACACAGCTTCTCGCGGCCGTACTGGTCCGTTCGATCCGTCGCGGCCCGATCTTGCAACCGATTATGGTCCACCCGGCTCATCACCGACGCGGACTGGCGACGGCGCTGTTGTCCGCCGTGTTGGAGTCAATGCTCGCCAGCCGAGATGCGTCACTCTTCAGCCGCTGCCAACTCGGCAACACCGCGAGCCTCGCGTGGCACGAACAAAACGGCTTCCAGGAAATTCCCGACTATTACGCCGCGACGCACCGCTGGCGTCATTTCGATTGGCTGGCCGATCACTTCGATCACGCACAACAACCGGACAAGGCCGCCGAGATGCAACAATGTGCCGATCACTGGAAAGCCATCGTCAAGAGCATCGAAGAGTCGGAAGGGCGCTGGTCGTCCGAGTTGTTGGATTGAAATACGTAGCTCAGTCGCTCCCGCGACTGAGATTCCCGAGACGCGATCAATCACAGCAAATCAAAACATCAATGCGCCGGACAAAAGTCGAAGTAGCGTGCGCTTCAGCCCACGTTTCTCGGGAAATAATGCTTCCGCGTGGGCTAAAGCCCACACTACTAATGCGAGTCGCGGAGCGACTCGCCTACGTTCCGTGCGGCTTCGCCGTACTATTGATGCGCCGGTCCTCATTTGACCCTTCATCGGCAAATCAAGGTTCCTCGGCCAATGCTTCGTAGTAGCGGCGAATGTGTTCCGTGTACTTCGGCAGCGTTTTGTCGTGCGGCAGATTGAGCATTTTCTCACGCAGTGCCGGAGGCAGGTGTCCCCAGACGGCCGCTCGGAGTTGTCGTTGTCGCAGGGTCTCGGCTTCGCGTTCCGGTCCCGTGTTCTCACGGTCGGAGGAGTTGCGTGCTTGTTTGTTGTTGCGGCCCGTCGGTTTTCCGCCGGTTCCTTCGCTCGTGGTTTTCGAGTTTTCGTCAGATGGCTTGTCCGAGGGAGATGGCCGCTGCCCCGTGCGAGCCGCTTGCTGCCGGCCGGCACGTTGTTGCCACAATTTCAGCAAGGCGTCGATCTGTTCGACTGCCGTTTGCTGCGCGATCTGCGTTTTCTCGCCGGTCTCGTTCTCAGTCAATGCCTCGTGAGCTTGCCGCATCGCTTGCAATGTCCCTTCGCGCGGCTTCGATTCATCGGCGTCCCGTGTCTGTGCCGACTCATCAGGCATCGGCGCCGGGAAGCGGTCCAGCAATCGCGACGTCGCACCGGACACTGCCTGCTGATCGTCGGCCAATTTCTCAATCTCTTTTGGGTTTCGAGTTTCGAGTTTCGGATTTCGAGTTTCGACAGCTTTCGTATTTTCGCGGACTTCATTCTGCAACTGCCGCAACAGCTTCAACTGAGCCACTGGCGGGACCGGATCGGTCGGTTGTTCGTCCGAATTCGGAGGCTGATCGGATGCGGGCGGCTGATCCGGAGGCGGTTCATCCGGAGTCGGCGGCTTCGCGGCGAGCGCGTCGGCCAATGATTGCAACGTGCGCAGCGCCACCTGTTCTCGGTCGCGGGTCTCGTCGCCCAATTGTTTGTCTCGCAGACGTTGTGCCGCGGCCGAAAGGTCGTGCGCCGCGCGATCGAGTGTCAGCTTGATGGCCTCGATCTCGGACAGCGATTCGGCCAATTCCCGCGTGCTGTCCGACAAACCTTGTTCCGCCTCGCCCAAGTTGAGCGCGGCCTTCGACAGCGGGCGAGTCCACTTGCCAGTCTGCTGTTGTTCGGCGGCCAACCGCTCGGTCTCGCCGATGACCGCTTGCTGGTGTGCGATCAACTGCTTGACCGCGTCAGTCAGCTCGTTTGCTTTTTCAGACAGTTGCTGCTGCTGAGCGTCACGCCGCGCATCGGCCAACTCACGGCGCGATTGTTCCAAGTCATCGAGCGCCGCCTGCTGCTCCTCCGCGCTACGGTCGAGCTGTTGCTCGCCGAGTTGCTGTTCCGCCTGAGCCATGTGTTGGCTCGCGCGCCGCAACGGTTTTTCGTAGTCGAGTTGCTCCGCAACTCGAGTCCGATTCGCGGAGCGATTCGGCCACATAGATTTCAACTGCGAAGCCAATTCCTCGGCATCCGTCTTGATCGCCGCTTGCCGTTCCGGCAGCGACCGCGTTTGTTCAGCCGATTGCTCCGGCGTGAGCGATTTGTCCGTCATTATTTTGTGGGTTTCGTCGAGCAACTTTTGTTGCCGATCGCGCAGTGCGTCGAGTTGCGATTCCAGTTCCTTCAGTTCGCGCACCGCGTCGCCGGCGTTTGTGTTCGGCGTCTGCTCCAGCTTCTCGGCCAGTGCCTTCAAGTCGGCCGCCAACTTTTGTTGTGTCTGCCCGGCCTGACCGAGGTTGTTCGCCGCGACTTCCTGCGCCGCCTCGCGCGCCTTCGCGATGAGCGACCTTTCATCGAGTTCGCGAACAACCTCCGCTGTAGGTTGGGACTCCGTCCCGACCGTGCTGTCGCCCGCAACTCGCTGCCGAAGCTGCTCGATCCGTTCGGCCTGTCGAGCTTGTCGATCGGCCAGCTTGGCCACATCCGCCTGTTGTTGATTCGACAACTGCGAGACCGATTTGCCCAGCGTGCTTGGCGCCAGTTCGGACGTCTCCCGATTGAGCGTTTCCTGAACGTTGGCTAATTCGGCGACTTCGCGCGCCAGTTCGCGACGGTCACGCCACTGTGTCAGGTCGCGCACGAGCAATTGCAACGTCGTCAGAATTTCGGCCTGTTTGCCCGCGATGTCGGCCAGGTTCTCGCTTGTAAGCGGAATGGCGCTAGCCACCGGTAACGTGGAGTCTTTATCTCCCGGCGAAACACCGGCGGCTAGCGCCGTGCCGCTCAATTGCACAGACTTCACCAGGCGTCCGAGCATGCTTTCCAGTGGCGGCAACGTCTGGGTGCCGAGTCCTTCGATCGCAACCGCGATGTCCGTCAAACGGCGTTTCGTCACGTCATCCGTCAGCCGATTGGCCTGCAATTCCTCCAGCAGCCCACGAGCCCGCGCGGTCACTCCGTCACCGCGCCCGGTCAGGCGGCTGTCGATCTGCCGTTGGTCCAATTCCACACGTTTGAGGCTGTCGCGATCTTGCGTCCGAAACTCGCCAGCCTTCTCCAACTGCACGCGGAGTTCGACGGCCTGATCCTTCGCCAGTGATTGTTTTGCGGCGAGCGTTTCCAGATCGTGTCGCAACAGGTCCAACCGATTGGCGATCTCCGCTTGCTTCTCTTCGGGCGTGACGATTGTCAGCGTTCGCACCACACTGCGACCAACTCGTGGCGGGCCGACATCGCAGCGATCCGACCCGACAACTCGAACCAGCAAACGATCACCCGCCGACAACGACAACTCCTCCAGCTTCCACTCAATCTGCACCAAGAAATCCTTGCGCGGCTTGCTCGCCGCCGAACGATCGGTCATCGGCTCCAGCAACTGCCGTTGCAGCCAACGAGTCCCTCGTTCCGCATGGCTCGTGTCGGCGTCAGGCGACTCAATCGACGACAATTCCTCAGTCGGCATCGGCGACTGTGCGGCGTCCGCAGTTTGCCGAACCACGCGGTGTTCCAGCGCAACCTCTTTCAGTTCGCGATCATCATTCGCGGTCGCGACGACAGGTATCAGGGCATTCGACGTGACAAGCTGATCGGTCGCAGGAGTGACGAGCGTCACGTTCGGCGGTGGATCGGGGACGCCAACCACGTCCAATCGCCAGGCCGATGAGTTCTCAAAGCCATCACGATCGACCAACGACAGTCGATGTGCGGCCGAGCCAGCTTGCTTGACGAGCAGCTCGAACTCATAAGTCTGTTTCTCAATTCGTTTGGCCGGATCGTTCGTTCGCTTCCCCAAAACAACACTCCGTCCGACAATCGGACTCTTCTGCGACGGATCATGCCAGGTCGCCGATTGGATCGGCCGGCTCGCCCGTGCCGTGATTTGCAAACGCGAGCCAAGCACCGCCCGCACCTGCGTCGCGTTCTCCACCGCGAGCGTGCTCGGCTCACCGGTGTACTTCGGCGGAATCAGTGTCAGTTGGAATGACTCGACCTTCACGGGCGGGACGAGTTCAAGCGTGCGCCACGGCATGTCGTGGTCGTCGCCACCGGTCACTCGGAACTCGATCGAACCTTGTTCAATCGGTAACCGAATGGCCGCCGCCTCGCGCGGTTGATCGGCCGCGTTCCGCAACGTCGTCGTGCGCAGCGGTTCGATCTGTGTCGGACTGCCGCGACGTCGAAACTCCACGAGAACCGGCTGCGGCAACGGCCCGCGAGCATTCACCGCGAACACGTCCAACGGCTGACCTTGCACGCTGCGTAACGGCCGCGCCGGCACAACATCGAGCGGTTTGAGTTCGCCCGTCACAAGCTGTAACTCGACAGCCTTCGGCCAAGCGCGATCCCCGAACGGCCACAACAGCCGCGCGAGTGCCGTCGAGGCAATCGCCGAATTCGCCGCCGCCAACACCAGCACAACGGCACACACACCAGCCGCGGTCAGCATCGCGCGAGTCGATTCGCGACGATCCAGTGCCGCCGTGAATTCGACCTGCGCGACGTCAGCGGCGGTCTGTTCAATCAGCCGTTGTTGCAATTCGGGAGAACCGATGTGGGGACTGATTCCGTGTTCCAAGAATTCGACCGCCGTCGCCAACCGGCCGCGAAACGTTGGAAAATACCGCTCCAAATGGCTGGAGAGTTCGAAGTTCGACAGCGGCCAGCGCAACGGCGCGAACAATCGCCGCCATGCGACCACGCCGATCGCCGTCACGATCGCACCCAGAAATCCCGCGCGCAGCCACCGATCATCCAAATGCCAGCGCCAGTCGATGACACTGAAAACCAGCAGACTGCTCAGCAACCAAACGACGACCCAACTCAACCCCGTCAGCCACAAGAGGCGACGGACCCGTCCTCGGAGTTCGTGAAGTTGGTGGAGAAGATTCATGTCCAAGGCCAGAGCATGCGTTAGAGCGGCAGGTCGTTGATTGACTTGGCATTCAACATCGCCTTCAGCAATTCATCGATTCGCTCGCTGGAATTGATCTGTTGAACTTTGCGTTTTACGACAGCAGGCACTTTCAGGAATCGATTCTCCATGATCAGCAGGAGTGCTTCCAGTTTTCCTTCCAGCCGTCCCTTTTCAATGCCCGCTTGCTCATAGGTCGTGACCATGGCTCTGACTCCCTCGTAGGATTTTTCGCTGGTGACCAATTCCTCAAAACGAGATTGTTCGTCGATCCGCAGCGGCATGTATGCTTCCACAAACTCCACCAACAGGCTCTGGCGAGCGGGATCGACTCCGGCTCGCAAAATCAGGCGGAGGAAGTCCGCTTTCAAGCAAACTCGCTCTCGGCGACTGTACTTCATCTTAGCCATCAAGGCGTAGGCCAGCGGATTCTTCGATTCCATGAACCGGCGATAATCGAGGCGATTCAGCTTGATCAGGTGGTAATCAAACTTCACGCGACTGCGTGGCGACAACTCCAGTTCGAAGTAGTCGGCGACGGGAGTTTTCCAGTCGGCGTCGTCGCTGAAAATCGCGATGGGCACGATGTGGATTTGATGCCGGAGGAATAATTGGCAAAAGTAGCCGAACATCCGCCGCGGGAAGTCTCCGGCCTTGCGCGACGATTCAAACTCAAAATGCACCAGGATGTAGTGCTCGCCGCCGCACTTCAACCCCACTTTGACCACCAAATCCAGGCGTTTACGCCGGCCGCGTTGGACGTCGGTGAAGAACTCCTCGCGCAGAAACTCGACCCGCCTGAAATCGATGAGTGCCGCTTCCTCGGGACAGAACAGCTCCATGAATTCCCGGAAGAACGCTTCGACGATCTGCTTGAAGATTTGGTCGTGATCGAGCTTCATGGCGTTCACACCTTCAATTGTGAATGGTACGCGCCGTGCGCGCAATACGTAGCCGAGTCGCTCCGCGACTCGGATCGGCGTCGCGGAGCGCCGCCGCTACGGTTGCGGTGAGCGCAGTCGCGTTAGGCGAAGTTGATTTTAAGCCCCATCTGGTCTTTCATGGCAAGCAAGGCTTCCGCATTTCCTCGCGCGTCATCGACGGGATGGTGCGTGTGCTTGGTTCTGCGCAAGTGTTTGAAGTTCACGAACATGTCTTTTTCCATCCCTTTGTAGAGCGAACCCAGGTTCGTCGAACTGAAACCGAATGGGTTGCTGCCGAGGAAATGGTGGAAGTACCAATTGATGAATTGCCAATCGAAGCCGTTGTTGTCCGAGATGAAAAGTGCTCGACCTTTGCATTCGGCTTTCACCCAATCGCGGAATGACTCCATGACCGATTGGGGATCGTCGAAGTCCTTCGTCGCCTCGCGCGAGAAGCCGCTGACCGCCAATGCTTCGGGAATGAATTTGTCAGAGATTGCTTTCAGTTGCCCGTAGAAGGTGCGTTTCAATTCGGGTTCGACGATAACCGCGCCGAAACAAATCATCGAGTAGTCGCCAGGAATTGGCCCGTCAGCTTCGATATCAACCATCACGTAGGGCATAACGCTTCCTTCGACGAATCCTGACACAATTCCATCCTTAGGCGAGCGGCAGATGAGAATCCAACGAGGCGTGGCCACTGACCGAAGGGTCCACCGACCAGGGTGTGGAGGTCTTGCTCCCATCCGTGTGGCCTTCTTATCCGTGTGGGTCGGCGTTCTTTGAGATCGGTCAAGCC
>JAYVSP010000988.1:0-2826 GCA_043775215.1 Planctomyces sp.
GACGATGATTCGCAAGCCGAGAGATTCGATTTTCTGCTTTTCATCATTCTGCCCTCTCATCATTCTGCTCGTCTCCGCTGGGTTGGCAGAATGATGGAACGGCAGAATGATGTGGGCGCACAAGGCCAATCGCCTCAACAACCCAATCCTCTTCGCCGCTCAAAATCTTTTCACAAGAACACGATTTCAAACGTTTGCAGAACAGTGCCAGAAAACACAGTGCCACCCACCTTGGATCAACTTCCGGAAGGCCAAATCGCGACAATCGTCGATGTCGACGGAGACGATTCGGTCGCCGTGCGGCTTCTGGAAATGGGCCTGACCGATGGCGAGTTGATTAAGGCACTCGGCGCGGCGCCTCTGGGTGATCCACTGGAGTTTGAAGTCCGCGGCTATCGCATTTCACTCCGAATCAACGAAGCTCGCCGTGTCCGTATCTGCTCCATGAATCCGACGGACCAATAACCAACGCTCAATTTCCCTCTTAGCCCACCCAAATGTCACTCACTGTCGCCATCATCGGCAATCCGAACACCGGCAAGAGCACGTTGTTTAATGCGCTCACCGGACTGCAAGCGCGCGTCGGCAACTATCCGGGAGTGACGGTCGAAAAAAAAATCGGCCGCATTCGCGGCATGGCCGAGCCGATTGATCTCGTGGACTTGCCCGGCACATATAGCCTGTCACCGCGATCTCTGGATGAAATGTTGTCGGTCAACGTGCTGCTTGGACGGCAGACCGACGTAGGCAAGGTCGATGCGGTGGTCTGCATCCTAGATACGTCGAACCTCGAACGGAATCTGTACCTCGCCTGCCAAGTACTCGATCTGGGACTGCCGGCGGTGATCGTTCTGAACATGTCCGACGTCGCAGCGACGCGCGGCATCCACATCGACGTGGCGGGTCTGGAAAAAAGACTGGGTGTGCGCGTGGTCGAGACTTCGGCGCATCGGCGACAAGGTCTGGACGAGGTCAAAGCCGCGATTGCGGCCGCCGTGCCGAACGGGCCGGGACCGCGGCCTCGGC
The DNA here is from genome assembly GCA_043775215.1 of Planctomyces sp. GTDB lineage: Bacteria > Planctomycetota > Planctomycetia > Planctomycetales > Planctomycetaceae > SXKJ01. Next base: position 1,027 of record JAYVSP010000988.1, read on the forward strand.
CGTTTCCTGAGACGTTTTATGCCGAATGCCATCAGGTGGCCGCGAAGCTCGCAGCGCTGGGCCGATCGGACACGCCGAGCTATTTGGTCGAACGCGCATTGCTCGACGTGGGCGGCTATCTGGAAACGGAATGGCTCGATGGAGCGGCCGCTCCGTGGAAAGCCGTCTTGCAGGATGCACGCGGACGATTGAGAGATTCGGGCTGCCGCATTCCGGCGGTCGAAGCGAAGTCGCGGTATGCGTGGGCCAAGCAATTGCTCGCGGGTGTCGCGACGATTCCGGCTGCGCGACCACAAACACTCAGCGACCGATTCGACCGCGTTCTGACTCATCGCTTCGCCGGTTTGCTGATCTTTGCCGTGCTAATGTTCGTGGTGTTTCAAGCGATCTTCTCGTGGGCTCAGCCGCTGATGGGATTGTGCGAAGCGGCTCAAAGCACAGTGGCCGGCCTAGTGTCAGCAGTCATGCCGCCGGGGACGTTTCGTAGCCTGCTGATCGACGGAGTTATCGCGGGTGTCGGTGGGGTGTTGGTCTTTGTGCCGCAGATCGGAATGCTGTTTCTGTTCATCGCGTTACTGGAGGACTGCGGCTACCTGGCGCGTGCCGCATTTCTGATGGACAAGCTGATGTCTCAGATCGGTCTGAATGGCAAGTCGTTCGTGCCGCTGATGACGTCTCACGCCTGCGCGATTCCGGGGATCATGGCCACGCGTGTGATCGAGGATCGGCGAGCTCGGCTCGCGACGATCTTGATTGCGCCACTGATGAGTTGCTCGGCGCGTCTGCCGGTGTATTCGTTATTCATTTCGCTGTTCATTGCCGATCGGCGGCTGTTCGGCCTGCCAATTGGCCAACAAGGTCTGGTGCTGTTTGCGATGTACTCGCTGGGGATCGTCGTGGCCGTGCCGGTTGCGTGGGTGCTCCGCAAGACGATCTTTCACGGCGAAACGCCGCCGTTTGTCATGGAGCTGCCGGCATACAAATGGCCGTCTCCCTGGATCGTGGTCAGCCGCGTGTGGGACCGAGTGATGGCCTTCATGACTCGTGCCGGAACATTGATTTTTGTCGCGGCGATCATCGTCTGGGCAGGAAGTTTCTTCCCGAGTGATCACCGCGATGAATTCGCAAAGCAGCGAGTCGTGGAAGCAATGCAGATTTCGCTGGATGGTCAGTTGCCAATCGATTCCGCCGAACTGGATGAGCGGTGCGACGATCTGAATCAACTGCGTGCCGAACTGGTCGAACGGAGTTTTCTAGGCCGGCTGGGGCACCTCATCGAGCCAGTCGTCAAGCCGCTTGGTTGGGATTGGAAGATAGGAGTCAGCACGCTGCTGTCATTCCCGGCGCGGGAGTTGGTGATCACGAATCTGGGCGTGATCTATGGGCTAGGCCAAAATGCTAACGAAGGAGATTCGCGGCTGTGGCAAGCCATCCGTGAAGCAACCTGGCCAGACGGCCGCAAGATTTACGGCGTGCCGGTGGCACTGTCGATCATGGTTTTCTACTCGCTGTGTGCTCAATGTGCCGCCACGTTGATGACCATTCGCCGCGAAACGAACTCCTGGCGCTGGCCGCTGGTGACCTTCGGCTACATGACCGCTTTGGCATACACCGCCGCCTTAGTGACCTACCAAGTCGCGATTCGCTGGACATGATTTTGCGAATCAAACAGGCGAGCGGGGCGATGTTAAGTCCCCGCGCGAACGGGGATGACACATTCATCAGCCGGAACGCGCTAGCGTCCGGTTCGTTGGCACCGATCACCTGGCCGTGACGGAAGCCCCCACCGGCGAGACACAT
>JAYVSP010000989.1:0-4710 GCA_043775215.1 Planctomyces sp.
CAGTCTCTGAGGCGGCGGCGGTGGGCGGCCCGTGGTCCGGCAATGGGTGGGGCTTCGACAACGATCGTTTGGGTGGAGGCGGCGGGCGAGGCGGAGCGATCGACGAACTCGTCGACATCAGCGGCGGCGACTCATACGGATACCGAGTTGAGTCTCGAATGGACGGTGAGTTCCTGGGCGATCGGCTGGAATCCGACAAGAAGTCACTCGCAGACAACGTCGAAGAATTGAGTGTCGGTCTGCACGATCGCGACAATGATCAACTCGCGAGACTGAGTGACCATGAGGAAATGGCACAGGACTTCGAGGCGGCGGAATCCTTGGGGTTGGAGAGTTTAGGCCGCCTGTCGAAGAGCAAGCGTGAGAGCTCCGACATGTCGACCGCAGAACCGGCCAGTCGCTTGATGCGTGCCGGGGCGTTCGGTCCGGCTCAAAAGATGGCCGGCATCTCCGCGATGGGCGGCCTCGCCGCGGAGCGTGGTGGATTCGGTGGCCGCAGCTATTACGGCAATCAGCCCGATTACACCAGTTGGGTCAATACGCTGTTCCCCGCGCTGGCACCGCCGCCGGGCAAAGTCTCGCTGGCGAAGGACTCCGAAACATGGTCGCCGGAAGCCATCGCTCTGTCGAAAAGTCTGCTGCGAGTCGACTCGTTGCTGAAGTGGGACGGTGGCGTCGAACTGCGGCGTGTGTCCGACGGCTTCGATGTGCGTTGGAACCGCCGAGCGTCTCGCAACACGGATCTCGCGTTGTACTCGTCGAGCGGTTGGCTGACTCGGCCGTCAGATCTCGACGATCACACGGTGATCGAGTTTTGCGACACGAAAGAACGCGGCGTGTTCTCGCTGGCATTCCTGTTGGGCCGAGTCCGCGCGTCGGTCGCACAAGAATTGAAGTCACCCCCGCTGGGGCTGGATGATTTTTCGTTGTCGCCGATTTACGAGACGTATCACGCCTACTCCGCGCGAGTCGAACCGGCCGGCGAGAACCGAGTGAAGCTGATCCTCACGCTGAAGAACTCCGAGCAGGCCGGGCACTTCACGATCGACACGGCCAAGCATGTGCTCGTCAAACGAGAATGGTTCGACGGCGGCAAATCCACAGGAACGATCAGCTACGACGACTTCGTGGAAGTCGCGGGATCGTGGTGGCCGAAGAAGTCCACGACGACCGACGCGAAGGGACGCAAGACCGCCGAAACGACGTTCGACGTTCAATCGCACGGCAAAGAGCAATACGCCCAGCGCATTGCCGCCGAGTTGTCTGCGAAGCCGAAAGTCCAATTCGTGCGACTGCCGTTTGTGGAACTGAAAGTGGCACGGCAAAAGGTCGCCGACGGCTCGGCTGGGTTCGACGACCGGCTGGCGATGATCCTGCACAACGCACAGCTTCAACAGTGGGACGAGATGTGGAAGCAAGTCGATGCCGTTGAAAAACTCGCGACCGACAAGCCGGGTGTGCGTTGGTTGCGGACGATCTTGCTGGCCACGATCCGCCGCAACGAGGAAGCTCGGCAGCGGCTTTTGATCGAAGCCAAACAACTCGCCGCGACCAAGCAACAAGACGAAGTGTTTCTGGCCGGATTCGTGTTCGGGCAGGGGTACTCGCTGATGGGTTGGCCGGAGTTCCTGGAGTTCGTCAACATCCAGAAGTCGGTTTACGAAAGACAACCGGCGGAACCCGACATGATGCCGCAGTGGCATGAGCGTCTCGCTCAATGCTACGACGGACTGAGCCGTCATGAGGACGCATTGGCTCTGCGGCGCACGATGGTCGAGAAGTCGCCGTGGAATTTGCACTGGCAGACGGACTTCGCACATCGCCTGGTGCGAGCCGGTCAGATAACCGCGGCGTTCGCGTGGCTCCAAAAGGAACTCGACCGGCCGATCGAACGCGAGACCCACGAGGACGAAACGCTCCGCTCGGCTGTCTGCGATTTGCATCGCGGCCAGGCGCGCTGGGCCGACCTGCTCAATTTCACAACCGCCTGGATCGCGCGGAAGCCGGAGTCGTCGTCGTACAACTCGGCCTATGCGCAGCATCTGTCGGCGCTGATCTTCAACAATCAGGTCGATGCCGCGAATGCGCTCGTCGAGCAATGGTTCCGCGAGGCTCGAATTGATGGGAAGCTCGCGCCGGATCAGCGCGCTCGGCTGGAAACGGCGATCAACTTCGCGAACGGCAGCGCGTACAACCTGTCGTATCAACGAGCCGACGAACGCTGGTTCGACGAACTCGCCAAGACGATCCGCTACTTCCTGCGGCACAAACATCACTCGGACATCGGCACGCGCGGCATCGGCAATCACTACTTCTTGCAGAGCGACGTTGCTGACCGTCTTCGTGGCGAGTTCCTGTCGCTGTTGCAAACCGACTTGGCGAATCTGACGCCGGCTCAGATCAACGCAATGCTCGGCTGGACGTTGTCGGGTCGGATCGAGTTGAAAGAACCGCTCAACGGCCGCAAGCAGTTGGATGCTTCGGAAGTGCCGAGCGACATCTGGAAGAAGATCGCCGTCGCACTGAAGCCGCGTTGGGTCGCCTCGCAGGACAAGGACGAAAAGCATTTGCTCGGCGAAGCGCTGCGGTCGATCTATGCGACCCGATTCAGTGACACCGAACATCTGCCGTTCCTGCGCGAACGCTTGGCCGCTGCTCATCCCGACTACAAGACGAGCTACGTGTCGTCACTCTTCGAGGCGTTGCTGACCACGAAATGGTCGGACGCGATTGAGAAAGAAGCCTTTGCTTTGCTACTCGATTTGTCGGACGCGAAGGAGCCGGTCGATCGGCTGGCCGTACAGCTTCCGGCGTTGCATCGGCTGGTCGATGCCATGCTGGCGAATCGGCAATCGCTGGCCGAATCGCAACTCGGCGATCAAGGGGAGCAGAACAAGCTGACTCGCAAAGAGCTGGCCGCGAAGAAGGCCGAGTTGCGCAAGACGGCTCGCGAGCAACTGGCCGCGCGACTCGTGGAGCAGGTTTCCAACCTGCTCAAGCGACCGGCCGAGCAGGTTGGAAACCTGCCCCACTGGATGCGACTCGAGCAGGCGTGGCTCGACGTGCAGCTCGATCGGAATCTCCCGCGCGTCGAAGAACTCTGCTGGCAGATTCTTGGTGAAGTGCCGCCGAACGTGGGGCAGGTTTCCAACCTGCCCGAATTTGACGGTGCCGGCGGGCAGGTTGAAAACCTGCCCCACGAGTTCTTCGACGGACTGCTCAAGCAGCGCGCGTTCACGATGGTGATGAATCTCGCCGCGCGGCGCAAGGCCGAACCGGCGACGGTCACTCGCGTGCCGAAATTCATTGACGCGGGGATCGCTCACGGCGGCGATGTCGCGGACATTTGGCGAACGACGAAATTCCGAATGCTCATTGCGCTGGACCGGCCGGATGATATCGACCGCGAGCTGCGCGAATGGATTCGCGCCGACGTCTCGACCGCGCCGTGGCGGCAGATGCTGGCTCGGCTGGTGGCCGAACGCGGCAAGCTTGACGAAGCGATTCAACTCTTCGAGGCATGCGAGAAGGACAAGCTATTGTCGTTCGCCGACTATCGGATGCTGGCGGACTGGTATCTGGTGTCGAATCGCCGCGCGGCTTACGAACGGTCACGCATCGAAGCGTTCAAGCAGATGCCGGAGCATCAACTGAGCAACTCGTTGTATCAAGTGCGCAATCGCTGGCATCAAACCAACGTGCCGCTGCCGAGCGAACTCGACGAGAACACGCTGTTCACATTCCGAGCGTTATTCGAGAAGTCGGCGACACCGGAGAGTTATCTCTGGCAGCTTCGCGACATCTACGCGGCCTCGCGCGACTTCCGGTTGCTGCAAAAGATCCCGGACGCGGTACTGGGCCGTTCGCCGCAGCAGGTCTATTCGTTCCTAATCCACTTGCAGAGCCAGGTACTTTACGAATTGCGCAACGAAGCGACGGCAGACGAGATTCTGTCACGCATCAAGCAACTGCGGGCGAGTGATCGTGGGATAGGCTTCCAGCCTGTCACTACCAGGGTCGATTCGCAGGCTGGAAGCCTACGCCACGTGACCACGACCGACCGACGTGCGCTCGATTTGCTGGAAGCGTTCGTCGAGCGGAAGTCATCGGAGGTTTTGAATCAGCCCGGCCCGCATATCGACGCTTGCGTTGCCGCGATGCAGCGAGCCTTCCAGCGCGAGTGGTCCGCAGGCGAGCCGCGGATGATGTCAAACTTTTTGTATCAACTCGGCGGACTGCCGAATGAAAAGCTGAAGGTCGAACAGATCCGCGAACTGCGCGAACTACAAAAACTCACGCCGGCCAACTCGCGAGATCACCTCGTCATCACGACCGATCTCTGCCATCTGTTGTTTTGGAGCTACAGCCAGAAAGACGTCGCACTCCGCGAGATGGAAATTGAAGTCCGAGCTTACACGCAGGCGAACGACGGCGTGTGGCCGCATCTCGATAACGATCCGCTGAGCCGTTACGTCTCAATGCTCGAAGGTGCCAATCAGCACGCGGCCGGCGAGATCGTCTTGCAGAAGTACATCGCGAAGCCGGCGAACGACGAGCAACGCAAATGGCTGAACGATCGGCTGATGTCGCTCTACAACCACGCGTTCGAACATGACGGCGCAGTGTCGATCGGCACAGGACGAGCGGCGTTATTTCCGAAGCTCGTCGCCATCAACTTGAAAGAACTCAACGCCGCGCCGGACGAGAACG
>JAYVSP010000990.1:0-6289 GCA_043775215.1 Planctomyces sp.
ACTCATTTCAGATTTTGTGTTTCGGATTTCCTTTGGATTTGGTTCTTCGGATTTAGGATTTTGTGTCAGGAATACAACGTCTTCGGCCTTAATGATGTAAGGACATCTTTCGCCAAGTCTCAGGGCGCGCGTTGACGACTGCCTTCGAGTGGCATTGGATTTGGTCGGGACAGAGTCCCAACCTACTGACCGAGTGTTAAACCTTGTGAACAGCGACGAGTCTGCGTGTCACGAAAGCTCTACAGCTTTCGTGAAGCTGGCTGGATCTCGTAGGTGAGTTTTCGAGAAAATATTGGATCGGCGGGATTCTCATTGAACTCGGGCGGTGATTTCATCAGCATGTTCGCCCATGCTGACCATCTGCGACGACACTCTGCCGAACAATGCCTTGAGTTATCTGGCCTTTCGCGTCGCGTGCCTCGACACGCTTGAGCGAATGGTGCTCGCCAGGCAATTCGACGCCGACTTCACCGACGGTTTTGGATTTCTCACGGAAGTCCCATTTTTGCGAGCCGTCCCGCCGCAAGTGCAGCTCGACCTGCTGTCAAAAACGTGGCACAAGCACTCGCGACGCGAGCATTTCGCCGGCGACTTGTTGGACGAAAGCGTCATTTTCGGGGTCTGTGAGACAGCGGCGCGCGCGGCCGAACAGGATTTGGGGCAACTGCGAGCGTGGGCTCAGAGCGGTCCTCAGCGGATGTCCGTGTCGTCCAAACCGGACCTCGCCGAAAAACTCCGGCACCTGCACTTGTCGCTGCCGAACGAAGGGGACTTCTTGCTGATCAGTCAGTTCGAGGATTTGCCGCCGTTCGAGGCGTTGTCATTGAAGGCGGAGTTTGGCATGGAACCCCGACAATGCGAACCACTGTTCGAGGTGCTCGGCCGCTGGCATGTGACGCCGGGCTTTGCGGGACGTCTGACCGGACTGCTCACCGACCGCGAAATCGCTCAAGCGGTCTTCACGGTGAAAAGTTTGCGAACACCGGCTTCCAAGTTCCACTGACCTGTAGCCCAGGCTCTTGTGGCCTACTCACCACGGGCGATGAGTCATTGCTCGTTTGACACTTACAAATGGCCCCTTTAACTTGTTTGGGCTGGATGTCCGTTCGCTGTGGGCGTACTCAGACTGCGTACTTCATTCGGTTGATTCGATCCCCAATTGTCCTTCACTGAAGTTCAACACTACGGAGCTTGTCATGTCGCGTCCTGTCACACTTTTCACGGGTCAATGGGCAGATTTGAAACTCGAAAATCTCTGCAAGAAGGCGAAAGACTTCGGTTATGACGGCCTGGAACTGGCTTGCTGGGGCGATCATTTTGAAGTCGATAAGGCCCTTTCCGACGATACCTATTGTGCCCGTAAACGCGACCTGCTGGAGAAACATGATCTCAAGTTGTTTGCGATTTCAAACCATCTCGTTGGGCAGGCGGTGCTGGACAATATCGACTCGCGGCACAAGGCGATCCTGCCGCCGCATGTCTGGGGCGATGGCAACCCGGCCAAGGTCACCGAGCGAGCGATTGCCGAGATGAAGAACACCGCGCGAGCGGCTCAGAAGCTAGGCGTGAGCATCGTCAATGGCTTCACGGGGTCGAGCATTTGGTCGTACATCTATGATTTCCCACCGACACCGCGCGAAACCATTGAGGCCGGATTCCAATTGTTGGCCGATCGCTGGAACCCGATCCTCGACGTCTTCGATGATTGCGGCGTGAAGTTCGCGCTGGAAGTCCATCCGACCGAGATCGCGTTCGACATTTACTCCGCCGAGTGGGCACTCAAGGTGCTCGACCGTCGCGAGGCATTCGGTTTCAACTTCGACCCCAGCCATTTGATTTGGCAGGGAGTCGATCCGGCCGAGTTCATTCGCTACTTCCCCGATCGGATTTACCACGTCCACATGAAGGACGCCTCGACGACGCTCAACGGTCGTTCGGGCATCAACAGCAGCCACCTGGCATTCGGCGACCCGCGCCGCGGTTGGGATTTCCGATCAGTCGGCCGTGGAGCCGTCCGCTTCGAGGAAATCATCCGCGCTCTCAACGGAGTCGGCTACTCCGGCCCGCTGTCCGTCGAGTGGGAAGACTGCGGCATGGACCGAGAACACGGCGCTCGCGAGGCTTGCCAATTCTGCAAGAACGTCGACTTCAAGCCGTCCAATCGGCGCTTCGATTCGGCGTTTGAGAAGTAAGCTCGATGTGCGGCAATAACGATTAACCGCGACTCTCTGAGGAGCGTGTGGAAGGAATCGCGGCCCAAGCGGTCAAACGCGCTCCTCAGAGAGTCGCGGCTAAACGAGCTTTCACGAATTTGTTCAAAGCTGCGTCGTTTGATCAAATGGATTTGTCAACAATCGTGAAACGAGTTCGCGGGGTGAGATTGAGCGAAGATTGAAGTCCCTCACGCACTGGCACGCGCAAATGCCATGCCAAGTGCGAGACCGGCGGAGAGCATTTCGCCAGCCCCAATGACCCTAAGATGGGGCCAGCAATAATCAGCAAGACGAGAAGTATTCCGATCACTTGAGGCTCAGTTCCCACGCTCCATAAAAGTGCGATCAGCCAAAACATCGGCAATCCGATGACGCTCAGCATGAACGCGATGATGAACCGATTGTGAGCACACGCTCCCAAGACCAGAGCACAGAAGCAGAGAATCAGCATGACCAAAGTGTTCGCGAGCAGAAACAACAGTACGTCGATTACGCCAACGCCTCCCAAAAGCATGGCCACCGTCATGAATGGCACAAAGACTGACAAGTGGAGCGTGTAGCTCAGGAAGCTGGTCAGCAATTTGCCGGCAACAAAGTGTCGTCGCGAGTCGGGAGTTAACCACAGCGTCTCCAAACAATCGCCGCGGACTTCTTGAGCCAGACTCAGACCCAAGTAAAGCGGAATTGGAATCGTCGTCGTCAGGATGGCCATCCGGCTCAGAACTGCAAACAAATGCCGACCGGCTGCATCTGTCACACTCTCCGCGCCGGACACGATTTCCACTGTGACGTACCAGGTGATCGCCAGTTGCATCGCCAGCACGATCGGCAGCCAGCGGCTCTTCAACCACATGCGGACATCGCGAACGACATACGGATTCAATCGGTCCGACATGTCGTCCAGCCACAGTTCAAACGGCGACAAGCTGTGGTAGGGATGACTCATGGCCGCACTCTCGTGGCTAAGGTTCAGCCGATGAACTCCAGCTCAACTGGCTTCGGGATGATCCGAGCTTCATAGGCTCTGCGTAACAAAGTCGCCACGGCTTCTCGGCCGCGTGGGCCGAAGTCGAGCGTCCAATCGTTGACGTACATGCCGACGAATTTATCCGCTTGGCTGCGGTCGAGGTCTCGGCCGTATTGCAGTGCGTGAGCGAGCGCTTCGGCACGGTGGTCGAGTCCATATTGAATGCTCTGTTTGAGCAGCGCGGTAACCTCTTCCATGCCCCGTTGGCCGAGGTCTTTGCGGATTGCGTTGCCTCCCAGCGGCAGCGGCAATCCCGTGTCGTCGTGCCACCAGCAACCGAGGTCCACCACCAAATGCAAGCCTTGATTCTGGAAGGTGAGTTGCCCCTCGTGGATGATCAGACCGGCATCGGCTTTGCCCGCTTCGACGATGTTGAGAATTTCGTCGAAGGGATGCACCTCGTAAGTGAAGGTGTCTCCGAGGCACAGCTTCAACGCCAGAAACGCGGTGGTCAGCGTTCCGGGAATTGCGATCTTTTTGCCTCGCAAATCGCCCAGACCCATCGGCTGCCGCGTCACGACCATTGGCCCGTAGTTGTCTCCCATGCTGGCCCCGCACGCGCACAAAGCGTACTTGTCGGTGACGTAGGCATAGCCGTGCAGGCTGACGGCAGTCAGTTCTAACTCGCCGCGAAACGCTCGATGGTTCAGCGTCTCGATGTCCTGCAACGTGTGCGTGAAGCGATAGTTCCCGGTCGGGATCTTGTCGTTCGCCAGTGCATGAAACATGAAGGCGTCATCAGGGTCCGGGCTGTGCCCGACGTTGATCGTGATTGGCATAGGGTGAGTCACTGGTCACTGAAGAAATATGAGCAAGCACACATCGAACCGCAAAGTGTCACGACCCTCTCGTCCTTATTCCATCGCTCTTCCGGGAGCGGGTTAGGAAGTTGGGTCGTCAGAGTTGGCCGGTTCACGAAGCCAAAACTTGCCGTCCTGTTTTCAGCGCGGAGCGGTAAACTGCGAAACGTCAGACGACCGCGAGCGGCAGAATAGGTCCGAGTGAAACCGGTCGCAACCACGGCGAGTTAACTGCGAAACCAAGCGAATTGGATGATCGAAAGCGGTCGATCGCCGAAATGGAACTGCGACTCGCCTCGAACTACCATCATTCTGCGAAGCGACCTGGTAGACACCGACGGGTATTGGGGGTTGGTGGGGTAGTTCTAGTTCCTTCACAGCCTCCTTTTAGAACACGGATCAGGGGCCATGCGACAACTTCCATTATTCGTGTTCGGTACGTTGCGGTGCGGAGAGTGCAATCACCACTACCTCGCCAGTGCTTACACCCGCATGGTCTCAGCCACGCTGCCGGGATTTGCGCGTGTCGAACCGCTGATGATCGCGCGGCAAGTTAACTCTGTCGTTGACGGCGAACTTTATTTTCTCACGCCGGAGACTGCGGCACGCACACTGCAAGGCTGCGACGAACTGGAAGAACTTCCGTTCGGCCAATTGATCGGACCGGAGTATCGCCGTATTCCCGTTCAAACACAGTCGGTCGATGGCGATGTCATCGCGTGGGCCTATGTCCGTACCGATGTCGAGCCAGATGCCGACCTGCGTTCGTTGGTGGAGGCCGAATGTCAGCGTCTCGCGGCCGCCACCCTCTGAACGACGACCGAGAGTCCGGCCTCTTCCATCAGAGCTGCGATCTCGCGTGCCGGCCCAAGCTGCATCATTCCCACATCGGTGACGAGCAACACACGCTCCACACCGAGACGCTGCAATTGGGCACCGACTTCGCGCCGCGCACCGCCGCCGATCAGGATGGTCGCAGGAATGTGAAAAGCATTTTGCGTGGAGTGCATGTCCCACCTAAATGACTGTGTGTGGTTCGTGTCGATTGCGATTCGATCAGTCCGGTTCGGATTAGAAAAACCGGACGCTAACGCGTTCCGGCTGATGGTGCATCAAACATTGGCAATCGACACGAATCACGAACGGTCATTTAGTTTAGTGGGTCAGGAAGAGGCAGCCCTTTCCCTCCCGTTGTTAGACTCCTCTGCTTTCGAAAGATGTTGCAGTTGAGTCAAGTTTTCGCGGGCGAGAGGAATAAGGTACAAATAGGGTTGTTCTGGGATTTGAGTTGTTCCCATCCGTGTGGCCTTCTTATCCGTGTGGGACAAAGAACGCCGACCCACACGGATAAGAAGGCCACACGGATGGGAACAAGACCTCGACACACTGGTCGGTGGGTTCTTCGGTCAGAGACCTCGCCTCGTTGGAATCTTCCGCACCGTTTTAGCAGGCCGTGATGGTTCGGTTTCGGAGTCTTGCACAATCGCCGCCGCCAATTCGGCGACTTGATCCTTCATGTCATCGGGCAAGCCAGCCCAAGCCACAAAACGGTTCATGTCTACTCGCGGTTTTTCAATGAGCGGTCGGAGAACGAAGGAGAAATTGGACGGTCAGCGACAGGCTGCCCCAATCAGACTCTCGTTGTTGCCGTCACCACCAGTTGCTTGCCGCCCAATTCAACGACGTCACCCGCAACAAGTTTTCGTCGTCGTCGGGTTTCAATCTCGCCGTTCACTTTGACATCGCCATTCTGGATCATGAGTTTGGCGTGCCCGCCGGTTTCGACAACCCAACTGAGTTTGAGGAATTGATCGAGACAGATTTTTTTCGGTTCTGGGCTGGGGTCTACTACGCTCATAGTCGTTCGGCCTTTTCATGGGGAGCAGGGACAATAATGTCAGCTCCCACTTCGCGATTGAAACTGAAGTCGCACAATAACGGCCAACGGCAGTCAAAGGCATTGTGGGGACGCCGACAGCTCGCGTAGATCGTCCGGCGACCTAGTGCGTCTTCAAGGCTACGAATTCGGGTTCATTGAGTGAGCGCCGGCGTCAGCCCCCGGACTTCCCCCGATTCTGAAGACAAATTTTGGAACATTAATCCCCGCTGATCTTCACTAATGACTTCTGGTTGTTCTGGCTTCATGAGCGAAGATAAGTGGAGATCAGCGTTCCTGTTTTCTAAGTCCGTGCTCCGGTCTTCTGTCTTCAGGCCCGAAGGGACGTCACTCGAAAGCCCAGGGCAACGCC
>JAYVSP010000991.1:0-2778 GCA_043775215.1 Planctomyces sp.
CATCCACATCCTCAGTCGCGGCAAGTAGCCGTTCGGATTTCGGGCGTTGTGTTTCTTTCGGATTTGGTTCTTTGGTTTTCGGATTTGCGGCTTCGCCGCCCTACGGCTTCTTCGATCCGCCGCCGAGCGCGTACTTCATCCGCTCTTGATAGATTTTTTTCATGCGCTGTTTGGAGTAGATCCTCACGACCTTGCCCTTGTAAGTCAGCCGACCTTGCTCGTCGTAATCGAGGTGCTCTTTGACTTCAGGCTTTCCTTCGCCGGCATACAGCGCAGCGAACGTCTCTGGGTCAACCCCTCGAGCGTCCTCCAGGTCTTGAATGCAGTTGATGCCGCCGGCGGTGACCGCGAAGACGTTGAGGGCAGCGGTCGCGGAGACGTACAGGTTTTCTTGCTCCAGCGTTTCAGCCGCGGTCTTCAAAGTCGTGAAGGCATCCTTCACTTCTTTGCTCGCTTTTTCCGACGGCCCAGTCGCTTCTGCCTGTGCGCTCAGCGGACGGGGCGAAAACACACTCGTTGAGCCAAGGACATATCCCAGACCAAGCAGTCCCATTACTGACACGATTGTCCAAACACGACGCATGACCGGCTTCCTTCCGCATGGGACGATGACTCGTAGCTGAACTCGCCAGAGTTCAGGCGTCTGAAATCGGATGAATTCAACGACGCGAAGCGGACAGGATATTTCCTATTGGCGGACTAAGCCACTTTGCGCTGCGAGGTTTCGCCTGCCGGCTGCGACGAGTGCGGTTCGCGAGCCGTCAGCGACAGCGTGCGGCTCAGGCTTTCGCGAACCTGAGTCTTGCGGTGCGATCGGCTGAGGAACACGCTGACGTACATCAACCCTGCCGAAGCAATCAACGCAACAAAGCAGCCCATCAACGCAATTTGGTCGTCCGTGGCATTTTGCAGAAAGTCCATGAGTACGACGCCTTCTCGAAAAGACTTGAAAACGGAACCGATCACAATCACCTTCACTTTCGGATGCCGCGACCTAAGCCCTTCAAACTCCGTTGTCTTACCGGCCAGAGTTGCCGAAACCAGTGTCGGCGTTCGCAATCAGCGAAACTGTTCGCACAGTGACGGCTCTGCCGCCCAACTCGCCTTGACCGGGTCACGATGACTGCTCTATACGGCCGCGCGGTGGAATCCCCAAAACCCAAGCTCCAATGACCAAAGAAGTCCCACGCCCCAAAATCCAAACCGACAAAGTCGTGACTATTGGCCAGCCGGTAGGCGCTAACCCCTGGTTGAGGATGTAGCAACACACGACCTCATGCCGTTTATACTTGCTTGGGATTTGGACATGGGGATTGGGCATTCGTTGGATATTGTGATTTGGACATTGGTCCTTTGGAAACCGCATGCGGCTGTTGCAGCGTTACATCCTGGGCGAATTACTGCGCGTCTTCACGTTTGTCGTGAGCGTTCTCACGGTGCTCTTGATCTTTGTGGGCGTATTTCGCGAAGTCAGCGAGAACGGACTCGGCCCGCTGCAAGCTCTGGACATCCTTCCGTACATTATCCCCAGCCTGCTGCCGTTTACGATTCCTGCGACGATGCTGCTGAGTGTCTGCGTGGTTTACGGCCGCATGGCCGGAGACCAAGAGATCACCGCCGCGAAAGCCGCGGGCATCAGCGTGCTGTCGCTGCTGGCACCATCATTCGGCTTGGGAGCTGTTGTCAGCGTCTGTTCCCTGCTGCTGACCGATCAAGTGATTCCGTGGGCTGAAGCGAATTTTCTTCGCGTGGTCACCGCCGCGATGGAGGACATTTTGCTCGACAAGCTGGCCACCGAGCATCAAGCCTCGGTCGGCCAGAACACGATTTCGGTCCGAGGTGTGCGGGGCAAGACGCTCATTTGGCCGACATTTCGCTATCTCCCTAAAGGAGGCAAGCAGGCCGTGACCGCGCGAGCCCAAGAAGCGGAACTGCTGAGTTTCGACTTCGAAAAGCGAGAAGTCTTGCTGCGATTCATCCGCACGCAAGTCGACATCCCCGGGCAAGGGCGACAGTGGGCCGAAGAATGGGAGCGGCCATTTCCGCTGACGATGAATAACAGCATACCCAAAGCGAGGCACAGCAATGTGCGCGGTATCCATCACAAGTTGATCACGCTGGATTCCAAATACGCGACGATCCAACAAGAGCGGGCCATCGCCGCCGCGTTGGCGTTGGCCGTGGGCGACTTTTCGGAACTTGGCGGAAAGCGCCTCAGATCGTATGGCTCACAGCTCGCGGGCAACCGGCTGGAGTACTTCCGCCACCACTCCGAATTGCACAGCCGTTTTGCGCTCGCGTGTAGTTGTTTTTTCTTCGTGCTGGTTGGCAGCCCGTTCGCTGTATTGCAAGCCAAGCGGCAGTTCCTGACGAATTTCTTCCTCTGCTTTGTGCCCATTCTGTTGCTGTATTACCCCATCGTGCTGTTGGCCATGAACCTCTCCAAGAACGGCACAGTCAATGCCGCATGGTCCATGTGGATCGGCAACATCATCATCGGCGCCGCGGGTCTCTTCGTGTTGCGGCGAGTGACTCGCTATTGATTGGCCGACGCACTGGTTTCAATTGATAGTCTTATGCTCGACTTGTCGGCAATCGCTCGGCTGATCAGGCTATAAGATGACCGAGCAGTGCGGTCAGAGTCATGCCGTACGTCTGACCGGGAGTCAACAGAAACTTCGGACGAATCGCGAGTGTGGTTCTGGCCCAACGGGCCAAGACTCGGCAGCCCAGGGCAACGCCCTGGGTTTGATGGCGTCGAAAACGGTAAGCCCTGAA
>JAYVSP010000992.1:0-8784 GCA_043775215.1 Planctomyces sp.
CCAGCGCCGCCTGAGTAATATCGATCCACAGGGCCACGAGCTTGCGCGGGTATCGTCGGACCAGACTTGATGCTGCTTGGGGATCAAATCCCAAGGCCAGCAAACCTTCGATGAGTGGGGACTCGACGGGCCAAGACAATCACACAGAATCGAAGATGCGGTTCGCTTTCGCAGAGAATCTTGCGGGCTTACGCTGGTGCGAGAGAGCACCCCCCCCCGTGATTCGCATCCCATTGAAATCGAAAACGTTTCCATGAACGACCTCCTGAAGACGGCGACCGCTGAGTTGGAGCGGTTTCTTTCCGAGAGCCTTCCGAAAATCTCGGCGGAATGGTGGACGAAGCACGTCATTGATCGGCTCTCGTTCCAGCAACAAAGGTTGGCACAAGAGCGGCGCTTCACCGCATTACGAGACCTGGATTTTGCGGCGCTGTTGCGCGTGCTCGATCAGAACTGGTTTGAGCTATCGAACGCTCGGTCTCTCCCGAAGGAGGGGCGCAATTGGGTGAAGGAACTGCAAACCGTTCGCAACAAGTGGGCACATCTTTCATCACACGACGTGTCGAGCAGTGAGACCTACCGAGACGCAGACACACTTGGGCGAATGCTCGCGATGATCGGAGCTTCGGCCGCAGCGTTGGAAACGGTCGAAGCATTCAAGGCCAAAGCGATCGCACTGCTCACATCGAAAGCGCCGGTCCAGGCGGTCGAACCGCTGACTGCGCCAAAGCCTACTTTCGGATCTGGGCATCAGGCCGGGGTTGAGGAAAGTCATGCCATCGAGCCGGTGATCACGAGCCAAGCCAGCGCTCTGTTCGCCGTGGGCAATCTCGTGACGCTTCGATCAAACCCGTCCGTTGTGATGCCCGTTGTTGAAGTTGTCGCCGCCACAGTGGGCGAACCGCGCTACCGAGTCTTTCAGAACAACGGCCTTGCGACCTACTACGAGAGCCAGCTTCAGGCTGTCGTGGCCAATGAGGCTGAGCAAATTCAATTGACCGCCGAGGCCGTTCACGCCTACCTGACCAGTCTCCAGCTTCTGGCTCCTTCAACCGCGAATCTCTACTCGCTGCGATCGGGCGCGTGAAGTTCATCCCGTATCAATACCGACCGGTCCTCAAACTCATCCGAGCCGACCGCCCCAGGCTGCTGATCGCGGACGAAGTCGGCGTCGGCAAGACGATTGAAGCCGGGCTGATCATCAAAGAGTTGCAAGCCCGGATGGAGTTGTCATCGGTGCTCATCATCTGCCCGAAGGCACTCGTCGCGGAACGCAAGTGGTTTGTCGAGATGAAGCGCTTTGAAGAGCAATTCACAGCGCTGGACGGGCCGCTTCTCAGGCACTGCTTGCAGGAGACGCATTTGGACGGCGAATGGCCCGATCAGTATTCGAAGGCGATTATCCCGTTTTCTCTGTTCGACAAGGACTTGGTCTTCGGTCCCGACAAGCCGAACAAGAAGCACTTGGGACTCATCAAGCTCGACCCGCCACCCAAGTTTGATTTGGTCATCGTCGATGAGGCGCACCATATCCGGAACTCCGAGACCTATCTGCACCAGGGCGTTCGCTACTTCTGCGACAACGCGGACGCGGTTGTCTTTCTCAGTGCCACGCCAATTCAGTTGGGGCGGCCCGACCTCTTTACGCTGCTCAATGTTCGTCGTCGACATTTTCTCCGGCTCAAACACGACCGGTCAGGCCGCCGAGGAACTGGACCGTCGCTGGCTCAGCATCGAACTCGATCACAGTTTCGTTGCACGGTTGTCGATCCGGTTCCTCGAAGGCCTCAGTACCAACAACATTCGTGAGACCATCGAACAAATCGAACGCGGCCATGCTCCGCAGTTGAAGAGCGGCGCGAAGCGGCCCTTGCTATTCTCGCGATTGAAAACGACCCGGATTCGATTCCTAACGCCGTTTTAGCTTCCGC
The DNA here is from genome assembly GCA_043775215.1 of Planctomyces sp. Lineage (GTDB taxonomy): Bacteria > Planctomycetota > Planctomycetia > Planctomycetales > Planctomycetaceae > SXKJ01. The sequence continues at coordinate 1,932 of JAYVSP010000992.1, forward strand.
AGTCCACTCGGCGCGTATAGGTTGGTGAAGTACGTTCGCCGACGCTAATGACGAGAACGCCGGAAGTGATTTGAGCAATTCAAATCTTGGGCTGTACAATTCCGACGACGTAGTCTCCTTCCGTTTTCCGACAGAGAACCTGCGGTGTTGCAAATAACCGGCTCACAGAATCCCGCTAAGGTCGAACGCGAGTTGCTTGCCGTCGTTCAAGGTCGTGAATCGAAGCTACAGATCCCAGTCCACATCAAAGATTGGTGGCTCGGTGGTGAGCTTGGGATAATCCAACTCGTCACCACTTGGGCACGGGTTACAGACAACCCAACATTCGTGACGCACATCCTAGCCGAAGAACCGGACAGCCAACTCCGATCGCTATCGCGCCGCATGTTTGGTTTCGTCTCGATCATGCTCGCATCCGATATCGTTGCGAAGGATCACGCGAAAACCATGCTCGCGGCCAATATCGTTGCCAACGATCAAGCAAGAACTTTGCGACTCGAAGCGTACGAAGAATGTCGCAAGGTCGTAGAGATCATGTTTCGTCCGGTACGCGACTTCGCCCTAGGACCAAAGGTCTTCTTGCTGTGCGTTGATCACAGCACGAAATCGGCAATCCCTTGGCTTTATTCGCATAAGGGTGACGTTCGTGATCGCGTGGACTTTGTGACGCTCGCTCGCGAATTGGTCGAAAGAACGTCTTTGGCAACTAGCACCCCGATTCCGCCGCTCTTGCTCAATCGGTTCGGATTGATTCTTCATGAACTCTTCAAGAACACGCACGAGCATGCTCGAACCGATCAGGACGGGATACCGTGGCGGCGGTCTGTTAGGGGCATTGCGGTTGAGCGTCACTCGTGGACGCTATCGGACCTTTCAAAGGTTTCGATCGACAATCCTGCGTTGCATGAATTCATCAAGGCTCACCACTCACGCTCCGATTCTGAACGCCTTCGTTTCTATGAGTTCACGGTTTTCGATGGCGGCATCGGCCTTGCTAGAAAGTGGTTGGGTGAGAAGTGGACCCAGCCCATCTCTCTGGTCGAAGAATTCTCGGCATGCCTAGACTGCCTCAAGCATCGTCGCACGTCGACAAACAGAGGCGATAAGGGCCTCGGTTTATCAGAAGTCATGAGAACACTTGCGAGCCTTCGCGGGTTCTTAAAGATCAGAACAGGGCGGCTCTCGCTGTATCGAGATTTTATTAGTTCACCGCGTGTTGATACCGACGACGTCCTGCTTCGCGACTTCCCGACGTGTTCAGAAACTCTGACATCGCTCGCGCCCGTCTACGGCACTCATTACCAGATTCTCATCCCCATTGATGAGGCGAATGAGTAGCCATGTTCGGATATTTTTCATTCGAGGTTCGGCCACGCGATTTGTCATGCCGACATTTGGTGCTCTTCTGCGCAACAGCAAAACCCACCGCGGATGACGTTGTGTCGGTGGTTCGCCGACATGGCGAATCTGCTATTTCGCCCGATAGCGTCATCCTGCTGGGTTTCGATTCGGAGAAGCAACGGATCGAGGAGATTGCAGCAGATCAACGAGTGAATGATTGCATTCCTTACCACACCCGCCATGTCTCAGCGCCGGTTATCAAACCTGTGATGATTCCGCGAACCGGCCTTCAAGTAGATGAACGTGTGGGAGACGTCTGCTGGCACGACATCGCGCAAGCCGGACTGAGAGCCATCTTCACATCACGAAATGCGCTGCTCGTCGCGCCGCCGACACACCATTTCGAAAAGCCATCGAAGCGTCACTGCGATCGCTTCATTCGCGCTGCGAATGCACTGGTTGATGGAGCGGAAATAGTCTTCATCGCGGCGAACTGCCTCAGATATGTTCCTGACTCCGTCCGTCACTACTACTGTGACACCGGCGGAATTGGCGTCCTTGCATTTGCAATCGACTCTCTGCGTCGTCGATTTGATCATGATGCTACTGCGGCGACCGTAAACACCTTTGAGTCCTATGGTGGATTACAGCGTTTTCAATTCCGCGAATGCGACTCGTCAATCGTTCTCGTTTCCGCGTCTACGTCAGGTGGACTGGAGAAAGAAATCTGCCAACGGGAACAGCGTTTTCGACCAAATCAGATCGTTACGGTGTTCAGCATCGGGCAGCGCAAGCACGAGTCAAATGTCATCCTCGATCTTGAGGAAGATGCTCAGCACCGTTCGGCGATTGGAGAATTCACATCGTTTGCTGAAGCGGACTGCCCTTTGTGTCATCAACACGGATCAATTGCTGTCCCGATGGCGGGTGATCAATTCATTCCGGTTAGATCAGAGACTCGAAGTATCGTGATGACCGTGAATGATGCTCCGGGATGGCTCATGCGATTCCTTGGCGTCATGGCAGCCAAGCGACTCCTGAAGTCCTTTTATCGCAGCCCGAATACATACCATGCGGCAAACGACGTCTTTGTTGACCTGGAGTCATTATTCTTCAATTGGAATCCAGCGGATTTGATGCCGCAAAGGATTACAAGGTTGTTCAATCAGTCGATTCCAGCAGCGACTCGGCGAGTGATTCATCTTGACGATCCGGCTTCTCGACTGCTGGGAGAACTGTTTGCTACAGAGTTGCGCAAACTTCATCGCGACCAGGAACGAGTGACGGTCATCTCTGCCAAGAATGCGATTGATGCGGAACAATTCGACGACGGCGCAACCGCCGTTGTGGCGGCGGCAGTTGCCAGCGGACAATCACTGATAGCAATATCGCAGTTGTTGCGCCGCCTGCAGTCGAACGGCGCAATCTCGTATTTCGTAGCGTTGGCTCGAATGCCGAACACAGCAGACTTTGAAAAGCTCGAACGTGATCTACGGATGGGCGAGCAGCCATCCGACTACGGGTTCTGTTTTGCCGAGAGGATCAATCTGCCAGTCGTCGGGCGAAACGCCGAGTGCGCATGGGACGAAGAGCTTGAATTGCTGCAAGAATTATCCGATGCGTCCAATGGGCTAGGATTGGCCTTACTTGAACAACGAATTGCAGTGCTGCGAAACGCTCAATCCTCCGCCGAGCGTGGACTGGTTGATCAGTTATTTTGGCCCAACATTTCTAGCCAAGAGTTAAGGCTGACACCCGGGTTCGTGTTTTTCCGGAATACCGCGTTGGCAGATAAAGCTGCTGACGTATCTCAGGGGGATGTTTATTTCACAATCGTGTCCGTGCTGCATCACATGCGATTCGGCAATGGAGCAAAGAGCAATCTTCGTCAGACCGAATACGAGCGCCGCGTATTATCGCCACTGTGTTTTGATCGCTTTAATGATGGAGTGATTCAAGCGGCATTACTTCGAGCAGCTCTCCGCCCTGAGTTGGATTATTCGGCTTCAGCCGAAGAGAGTCAGCGGATGGCGGCTGTCATCCGGTCCATTCTGGCGTCAACATCGAGTGCGAAAGGCGACGCGTCTCGCGAGTTTCTACTCGCGATGGCCCTTGGCCGACTTGCACTTCTGCGAATGGACATACAGAAGCTTTTCGACGATTTTGCGAATTCAGAAAGCGATCCGATTTCACGGGTATTCTGGGCACGAATCAAGAACCTGAATGCGTTGAAAGGAGAGTTTGATGGGAAGCAAACTTGAAAACGAATCAACAGCAACACGGTCGAATGGCTTGGCCACGATCTATCAGGGAAGCTGCCTGGAGGTTCTTCCCAGGATCGCAGACTCCAGTGTGGATCTGATTTTCGCGGACCCGCCGTACAACATCGGCAAGACGTTTGGAGAATTCCGGGATCGTTGGCCGTCTGATGAAGCCTATGCGGAATGGTGCTATGAGTGGCTGGCGTTGTGTCTTCGCAAATTGAAGGAGACTGGCGGCCTTTATGTGATGACCAGTACGCAGGCGATGCCGTTTCTCGATCTCTGGCTGCGAAAGCATTGCACGGTGTTGTCTCGCATTGTCTGGCACTACGACAGTTCCGGAGTTCAAGCTCGGAAGTACTTTGGCTCGATGTACGAACCGATTTTGTTTTGTGTGAAGAACGCCGACAGCTACACATTCAATGCAACGGAGATTGAGGTCGAAGCCCGAACGGGAGCCGTTCGTCGGTTGATTGATTACCGCAAGCCAACGCCGACGCCCTACAACACCACGAAGGTTCCGGGCAACGTCTGGTACTTCCCTCGTGTTCGATACCGGATGGCCGAGTACGAAGAACATCCCACGCAGAAACCGGAAGCGCTTCTGGAACGCATCATCAAGGCCAGCAGCAAGCCGGGTGATCTTGTGTTGGACCCGTTCTCGGGCACATTCACGACCTGTGCCGTGGCTCAACGACTGGAGCGCCGGAGCATCGGAATCGAACTCGATCGAGAGTATTTCAAGACCGGCATTCGACGGCTCGGATTGGGCGATGAATTCGAGGGCGAAACCCTCCAGCCGTTGGACAAGTCCTATGTCCGGCGGAATGGCATTGGTGCCAAACAGGTCTCAGCGCAGGGAAGTCTGTTTGATGAATGAATCGGTGACGCAGCACGCTTTCACGACGCAGATTGAAGCCATCTTGGCCAAACACTTCGGCACGAATGCGTCCGATGTCTTCGAGCAAAGCCCATTGTTGGGTTACTTGAACCACAAGACGAAGGCGGCCAGTCGTGGTTCCAAGTCGCGCGGTTCGTTTGGGAATCACTACGCCATTTACGTCCTTGTCGAAGACTACCTCAACCAAGGCTTTGGTCCGGGAGGAGCGAGAGCGGGGACTTACGAATCCTATGAGGGTGCTCGCTTCACCGACCTGTTCCGACGGCAACGAGAATTGCCGTTTGGCCAGAAGTTACAGAACCATGCGTTGAACGCGCGGCTCAACGACGAGTTTCAAAAGTTCTATCCGTCGGTCAACAAACAGCCGATCGTTCGTGACATCGTGCAACAACGATATTGGATTCAAGAGGATCTCCTGACCGTCACCGTGCGGGCCAAAGATGGCAAGCGGCGGCAGCACAACATTGCTCAGGCGATCCTGGAAATCATCGACGCCTATGTGGCCGCCAAGAAACAAGCCTTCGAGGCATTCATTGAGTCTTGCCAGCAAATCGCCACCTTGGCCGTCAGCGATTTGAAGGAAGCGGTCAGTTTCGTCGAAACGCAATTGCGGCCTGAAATCGACGCGCGCATTTTCGAGATTGTGAGCTTTGCCGTACTGAAGGCGTTTTACGGCGAGCAGCACATCTATTGGGGCTGGTCGCGAAAAACGATCCGCGAAGAACAGTTGACGCTCTTCAAGACCGGTCGCACGAATGCCAATGATGGGGGCATCGACTTTGTGATGCGACCATTGGGTCGGTTCTTCCAAGTGACTGAGACGGTCGATGTCGGCAAGTACTTCTTGGACATCGACAAGATTCAGCGTTTCCCACTGACTTTCGTCGTTAAGTCAAACGACTCGGTTTCTGAAATCGAACAAGCCATCAAGATCCAAGCGAAGGCTCGATACAAGATCGAAGCCGTCGTTGCCGGCTACATGCAGGCCATTGAGGAAATCATCAACATCCCTCGGTTGCTCGACTGTTTGAAGACCGTCATTGCAGGCAGCGGAATCAAGCAGGTCATGGACGAGATCGTCACCCAAAGCAAAGTGGAGTTCAATTACCGCAGCGATGTGGACAACGATCCGAAGGAACCAAACCAGTAATCGTCCATTTACCGCGAGCGGCTCGTCACCGATGTCCGACGCATTCGCGCTTGGACGATTCAAACGCTTGAAGACGCGGTTGAACCAAATCGCATCTATTTTTCAGCAACGAACTCGTAATAGAATCCCGCCATGAGCACTCAACTGACTTCCGAATTGCAACAGACGGTCGAAGCCCAAAATGGTTGCGCCACGGTCGATGCCGACGGCCAAAGCTACGTCGTGATGCGATCCGAGCTTTACCGCGAACTGCTCGGCATCGGCACTGAGGCGGACTACGAGGCGTCGTTGCAAGCGATCCGAGAGGGTTGGGACGACGTCCAAGCCGGTCGAACGGTTTCGCTCGATAGCTTCTTCCAGGAGTTCGACCGCAAACATGGCCTTTCAGGTTGAACTGTCACGGCGCGCGGCCAACGACATCGAGGAAATTTTCCACTACATCGAAGTCGAATCTGACGCTCCCATGAATGCCGCTCGTTGGCGAAGTGGCCTGGAAAAGCAACTCCGCCAGCTTACGTTTCTGGCCGGCAGTATGCCGTTCGCCGAAGAGAACCGGCATGCGCCCTGCGAAGTTCGGCAGATGCTGTTTGGCAAATTCCGCATTCTCTACACCGTTCAGTCCGACGTGGCCTTCGTGCTGACAATCCGGCACGGGCACCGATTGCCAATCTCTGAAGCCGAACTCAATCGAATCTTGAGGCAGACGTGATGTTTTGAGACTGTGATTCCAAGAGCCTCACTGTAATCCCAACGGCTAGCGACACCTGAGAACTCGAAGACGACGACGACCAAATTCGACAACCCTAATGTCTTCATCCCCTCCGGAGCCTTGGTTATGGCGACGCATTCTCGACCGTACCCACTTCGCCACCTTTCGATTCGAGTGCCCTGGCACGACAGCGGTTGGGACGGTCGCGTTTGCCTGAACCCTGCTGGAAACATGGCCTGCCTTGTGCTGAAGGGAATCGGGGCCAAACGCAACGACACCGAAGAGATGAAGCATCGCGGCGAATCGCTGGAAGTGATTCCCGAAACCGAACGCCCGTGTTGTATCAGTGAACGCGGTTTCTTTATGGCCCCGTTCGAGCTCACGCGGATCAAGAAGCACCCGTATGCCGAAACCTCACCGAAAACGCATGGGCACTTCCGCGAAACGACTCTGCGCCATCCAATGTTTTCGGCCGATGCTGTGCCGTTTCG
>JAYVSP010000993.1:0-5144 GCA_043775215.1 Planctomyces sp.
TGGCATGACTTGACCTCCCGCCTCAAAATCGAGGACCGGCGGGAAATATACAATTTTCCGTTTTCATGAAACCCTACTTCCGAGATGTGGCACTAGCTAGCGAAGCATCGCGGTGTGGCGGCGAGGGAGGAAGTCGCACTGCCCGGCGGACAGAAAATGTCCTTCAGTCTGATCCCACCGGGTGAATTCGACATGACACCGAATTATCGAGTGCGCATCAGCCAACCGTTCCAGATGGGATGTCATGAAGTGACGTTGGCTCAGTTCCGCGCCTTTGTGAAAGACACCGGCTACCAGACCAGTGTGGAACGCTCCGGGAAAGGAGACATCGCTCCGGTGAATGGGAATGGTGAAACCCGACCCGAATTCACTTGGCAACACGAAAGCGTCGCTCACGGAGAGGATTATCCTGTCGGGCAAGTCTCCTGGAATGACGCGGTGGCCTACTGTCAGTGGCTGACTCAACAGACAGGTCGCGTCCACCGACTTCCGTCGGAAGCGGAATGGAGATGGAGTTGCCGCGCCGGAAGCAACTCCCAATATCCCTTCGGAGACGATGCCTCGTTGATCCCGAAATACGCTTGGTTTATCGACAACGCAAAGGGGACGTCGCATCCCGTCGGCCAAAAGCGGCCCAATGCCTGGGGATTGTACGACATGCTGATGAACATCGCCGAGCACACACACGATTGGTCGTCTGACAAACCACTTCAAGGAACAGTGGTTGATCCATTCGGCCCCACCACTGGAAACCGGCGGTCCATTTGTGGGAGTGGTTTTATCGATCCGGCAATCAAATGGAACGTTCCCGGCGCCTATTGGCCAGACAGTTCACACTACCACTTTGGGTTCCGTGTTGTCCGCGCGGTCGAGATTCGCGATGACAAGGTCGTTCCGCCAAACGCCGCGAACCCAATGAAGTAGGATGAGTACTCCTGGCACTCTTGCCCGTCGTGCGGTTCGTGCGCGTGGACGCTGTGGCAAAAACGAAAGACACGACGGCCAAGAATGGCCATCCTACGGCGATGAACAGGCTTAAGATTTCGCGGTCGTCGCGCGGCGTTTGCGAGCGGGTTTGGGCTTCGCGACCGTGGTTCGACTCTTCGGCTTGCGAGTCCGTTTGGGCTTTTCGGGCGGAGTCCAACCGGTGATCGAGGGCGGATAAAAGATCGGCTTGCCTGCGGAAACGTCGGAATCGAGTTCCGCTTCGATCTGCGACATTCGCTCGACCCATTCTTTTGATCGCTCATACTTCATGTTGGCTCTCCAACTCGCGAAATGCCGCCGCTGAGGCACTCAATTCAAAATACCGCAGGGCATCGTACGCGGCATCCGGTCCCAAGTCGGTCATCTGATGACGCCGATAGAAACTGTCCGCTTGAGGCAATGAGTGTAATCCGATACGCCCTCTAAGTCCCATCCGAAAACTCAGATCAACGGCCACTCCGAGAAAGTGCGAACCAACGGAATGAAAAACTCGGTGTGGTTGCCACCCGTGACGATTCCACGGCGCGACTTCCACATAATCGACATACACCAATTTCTGACCGCGACCCGGTTCCAATTGAGCCGTCCGTGAGGTATCGACAATCATCAACCCTTGAGTCACATCGCGATGGACGATCGCGAACGAGTGCTGCGTTTTCTTCCGGCGAACATGTCTCATTTTCGCTCGCCAATTCCAATGCGCGCTTTCTGGTCGCTGCCCCCGATCCGACCAGCGTTCCAACAGCGTGAGGGCCGGCTGCCAGATTTCTTCAACATCCGTCAAATGGCGTTCTTGTATGCCCTCGTACAGCGCGGCTTCGCGTAGTTCACCGGAGGCCACGTCTTTCAAGAAGATCGTCGTTGAAGATTTCGCCATGCCCGGCCTTATGGCGTTCCTGCGAATGACTGTCAATTATCAAACGGCGACCGGACGAAAGTCCAAGTCGTCAAATTGCTGCACGAGCATGTGGAAGCGGGCGGAGAAATTGACCAAGCCCGGGAACGGCGGGAGCGGTATCGCGATCACTATGAATTTCATTTCGAGGTGGAAAACGGTCGCTGCCAACCGGTTGCTGAGGCATTCGCCGACGTCCGCCGACAATTGGGATGGACGAAATGATTCGTCAAGTCATCGTGACCTCGCGCGTGCCCGGAAGCAACTTTATGAAGCGGCACTCTGGTGGTCCGAGCACCGCTCAACAGCGCAAGCCATTCTCTGGCTGGAAGGGTTCGAGGCAGCGATCTCCGGTTTGGCAAATCATGTAGAACGGCACTCGTTGATCCCGGACAATCTCTCACTTCCCGAGGAATTCCGGCAAATGACTTATGGTATCGGAACGCGAAAGTCACATCGCGCGGTTTTTGAAATTCGCAACGATCGAGTCTACGTCTGCGAAATTCGTCACTTGGCTCAAGACACGCTGACGGCCGAAGATTTGACTTGAAGAATTCGCCGTCTGTAACAGTCTGGGATAGGCGCTGGTGATCTCGGCGCTTCTCACCGTCTCAACTCGACGGGCAGTTGCATCTTCGCTCGCCGAAAGGCGTGGAGACAATCACGTCTGTGGTCTTGCTTCGGTCGGCTCGAATTCTCGGTGCCGATGAGCGCCCTATCCCACCGAGTTGCGAGTCACTCGGACGGCGCAGGCTTTGTATGACGGCTGCTTGGAGTAGGGATCGAACACTGCGTCCGTCAATTGGTTGGCGGTGGCGTCGTGCATCGATAAGAAGACTTGGCCGGTCGGAATGGTGGGTGTGAGGAACGCTTTCGCGCGGACATGGCCGCGCTGCGATTCGACAGTCACCCAATCGTTCGGACGGATACTCAGAGTTCGTGCGTCGACCGGGTTGATCTCCACGTACTGGCTTTGTGGATACAGCTTCTTGAGCACGTCGGACTTTCCCGTGCGAGTCTGTGTGTGCCACTGCGAGGCCGTGCCTCGACCGGTCAGTAGAATGAGTGGATATTTTTCGGAGGGGGGTTCCGGCATCGGCTTCGGCGGCTCAAACAAGAACTTTGCGCGGCCGTCGGGATGATAGAAGCGGCCGTCGGTGAAGAGGCGTCGTTCGGGGAGCGTGGCATCTGGGACGCCGAGCATCGAGTGCAGAGTCCCATACGCCGCCCCCTGCATTCCGAAGTCCATACCTTCCTGCGCCAGCACTTCACTGCCCGCTCCCCAATCCGCGAGTTTTGCTGGCCATTGAATTCCGCCGCATTCGTCGAGCATCGCGTAATTGTCGATTCCCGTGATGTCGCACGGTTGGCCGGCGGACAACTCCTTCATGATTTGAAACACGGCCTGCGGTGAATCCCAACGAGCGAACATTTGGCCGCAACCCCAGTATTCGGCGATCAGGCGAAAGATCGCAAAGTCGGAGAGCGCTTGCCCCGGAGCTTTGCGAACTCGTTTGATTGTGCCAATGCGGCGTTCGGAATTGATGAACGTCCCCTCTTTCTCGCCCCAGCCAGCGGCGGGGAGCACGAGGTGCGCGCGTTGTGCCGTTTCTGTCGAGTGATACATGTCCTGAACCACCAGATAATCCAAGCGGTCGAGGATGTCGTGGCACAACCGCTGATTGATCCACGAGTGAGCTGGATTCGTGCAGATGATCCACAGCCCACGAATCTTTCCGCGGAGCACCCCTTCGAGAATTTCGTGGTACGCCCACGATGCTTCGTGCGGGATGCGTGCTTCGTCAATGTCGAGAATCTTCGCGACCTTCTCGCGATGAGCGGCATTCGCGAAGTCATGACCGCCGAGCAAACCAGTTGTATTGCTGAACAGTCGCGAGCCCATCGCATTGCACTGGCCGGTGATCGAGTTCGCTCCGGTCCCCGGCTTGCCAATGCTGCCGGTCATCAGCGCGAGGTTGATCAGCGCTTGAGCCGTTCGCACTCCCTGGTAACTTTGGTTGACTCCCATCGTCCACCAGAACGACACACGCTTTCCCTCGTGGATGAGGTCAGCGAAACGTTGAATCGACTCCGCGCTCAAGCCGGTCGCGGCAACAACTCGCTCCAGCGTGAAGGATTCGACGAACTGAGCGAATTCCGCAAAGCCGTTCGTGTGCGCGTCGATGAACTCGCGGTCAATCCAGTCTCGCTCAATCAGAATCCGAGCGATGCCGTAGAACAGGTCCATGTCGGACTTCGGCTTGAGCGACAAGTGCAGCGTCGCGGCCATTGCGGTTTCGGTGCGTCGCGGATCGACGACGATGATCTCCGGCTTGTGCCGATTGCGCATCACTCGCTCCCACATAATCGGGTGCGCGATGCACAGATTACTGCCGACGAGCACAATCGTGTCGGACTCCTCGAAGTCGGCATACGTGTACGGAGGTGCGTCGAATCCGAACGCCTGCTTGTAGGCGACGACGGCGGTCGCCATGCACTGCCGCGTATTGCCGTCGCCGTGTTTCATTCCCATGCCGAACTTGGCGAGTGCTCCTAAGAATGCCATTTCCTCGGTCGGAATTTGTCCCGTGCTGATGAATGCGACTGACTCCGCCCCGTGCTTCTCTTGGATCTGTTTGAAGCGATCCACAAAAGTCTTCAGCGCCAGATCCCAATCGACCGGACGCAGCTTGCCGGCCGAGTCGCGCAGCAATGGAGTCGTCGCTCGGTCGGGAGCATCGAGCACCGTCAATGCTTCCCATCCTTTCGGGCAGGCCATGCCAAGGTTGACCGGATAATTCGTCTGCGGCGTGAGACTGATAGCCTCGCCATCCTTCAGATGCAACTTGAGACAACAGCCCGTCGAGCAGTATCCGCAGACCGACGTCGTCGTCGCATCCGGCTTCACCTTGGAGGGCACTCGCCCCAGTCCGAAGCCACCCGGTTCGAGCAACAGCTCTCGCGTCAGCGGCCCATCATGCGCGGTCAGCCACCCTTTGGAGTGCGGCGATGCATCGCCGCTTTCCTTTGCGGCGGCGCCGCTTTCCTTGTTTTCAATTTCCATGTTGGACTCCACAAATAACCCGAAGCGTGAGGCGTGAGCGAGGGCGGTCGCTCCAGGGCGCGATAAATTCAGAGTCTTGTGAAGCGCCCGACCTCGCTCACGCTTTTTGAAGTTGCGCTGTCGTCCTGGCCCAAAGGGCAAAAACTCGAAAGCCCAGGGCAGAGCGGAGCGGCGTCAGCCGCGTAGCGCCGCCCTGGG
>JAYVSP010000994.1:0-2900 GCA_043775215.1 Planctomyces sp.
GGCTTCTTATTGTTGTTCTATTCGTCACCCAGGGCTTCGCCCTGGGCTATCGAGTTGCACCCCTTTGGGGCGAAAAACAAGACTGCGCAACTTCACAACTCACGCTTCGGGTTACTTTCAAATGTTACTTCTCCGCCGTGGGCGAGACAGGTGAAAGTTTGCCATCGGCACTCATGGCAAAGACTCCTTTCGCACGCGGGTCGATGACCAGCAGCGTGTCTCCCTGCCAGGTGAGACCGACGGGATTTTGCAGCGGTTCGCCCTCAATGAGTTTTGCGGGCTTGCCTCCCGGCGGAATCTTCCACACCGCTTTGGAGTAACCGTCGGCCACGTAGGCCGTTTTGTCCTTGCCGAGTTCAATCTCGTGAGGGAACTGAAACGGGCGGCCTTCGACGACGATTTCGATCTTCCCGTCGGGTGTCACTCGGACGATTTGGTTCTTGCCGTGCGAAACGACCCACAAATTCTTGTCCGCATCAATCGTGAGGCCACGCGGCGCGGGGACTTCGGCGAACTTCTCGGCCTTGTTGGCTCCCGCCGCGATTTTCCAAATCCAATGCAGTTCCAAGTCGGCGACAAAAATGTTGCCCTCGGGATCGACCACCAAATCCATCGGCATGCCGATATCTCCTTTGGTCAGCGGTTGCGGTTTGCCCTCGTCGTCGAAGCGGTAAACTTCGCGCGTCGAGGTATCGCCCGCCAGCAGCTTCCCGTTTTGGTCGAGAGCCAGACAGCGGACGCGATTGAGCGGCGTCCGAAATTTCTTGGACGCTTGAAAGAACAGGCTGAGCTTTCCGTCTGTCAGAGACCAAATTCCAGGCAGGTTCAAGTCGGCGACAAACAACTTCGAGCCGTCTTTGCTGGCGACGGCGGTCAGCGGGTATTGCATTTCATCCGCCGACAACGAAGCCGGGGCTATCAACAGCAGCGACAACAGCGAACCGAGCAAACAACGCATGGAGAATCACTCGCGAAAAAAACAAGGTCTGGCCAAAACTGGGGGTCAGGTACTTCAGAATTTCGGAATTGGCCGGATAAAACTCCGGTTGCAGATAACGTCTCATCCGGCCAATTCCGAAATTCCGAAGTGCCTGACCCCCGAATGAGAGCACATCGTAGCCAGCCGACCGCTCCGGGCGAAGCGTTTCGATCATGGGTCAAGTGATTCAAAGCCGTAGCCCAAGGTCAAGGTGTGACAGACCGAGTAACGTCCGCGAATCGCTGTGGATTGGTGGCATCCGTTTCGGCAAGCTGCTATTGATCCCCACTCTACATCCCCACGGTCGGTCGGAAGCGAGTGGCCGCGTGAAGTCTTGGAGTTTGCCATGCCTCAATCGTCGCCCGCGAAGCCGCAGCGTGCGTTGGAATCTGCGCAAGGGTACTTGCTGCTGGAGATGCCTGATGCTGTCTTGCGGGAACTGCGTGACTTCGGTGACGGGGATGAAACGCCGATGGCCGTGAATCAACTGCGCGGCGAGGCATTGCGCATGCGCGGGGACTTTGACGAGGCGTTGCAGTGTTTCGAGAAGGTCTTGTCGCAAGTCGACAACAAACTCAGCGTGCTGATGGCGATGGCTTGGTGCTTTAAGCGGATCGGCCGATTGGACAAAGCGATCGAGGTCATGAAGGAGACCTATCGCAGTTCGCCGAAAGAGGCGGCCGTCCTCTACAACTTAGCCTGTTATTACTCGCTGGCCGGCGAAAAGGAAGAAGCCCTCTCCTGGCTGGCGCGAGCGATTCGGTTGGATGCTTCCTTTCGCAAGCTCATCCCGCGCGAGTCCGACTTCGATCCGATTCGCAACGATCCTGAATTCCTGCATCTGCTGCAAATATCCGAACCGAAACTCCCCAAGAAAACCTCGTGACTCACTGACTTCCTTCTGACCTCTGATCTCTGGCCTCTGACCTCTGACCTCTGATCTCTGGCCTCTGATCTCTGATCTCTGGCCTACCCGGGACAACCGATGAGCGACGAATCGACTTTGCAAGAAACTCCTCCGCCGCCAGTGACGGTGCTCAGCAAGAAACAGCGGCGAGTGCTGGGTGTGCTCGTGGAAAAAGGGATCACGACGCCTGAGTACTACCCGATGACGTTGAAGGGGCTCACGGCCGGCTGTAATCAGAAGAACAATCGTTCGCCGCTGACGGAGTATTCCGAAGACGATATCTCACGCACGATCGACGAACTGCGTGAGATGGGCTTGGCCGCAGTAGTCCATACCGAATCGGGCCGCACGGAGCGGTATCGGCATTACGTTCGGAAACGCTTTCCGTTCAACGAGCCTCAACTGGCGATCATGACCGAATTATGGCTGCGCGGCCGGCAATCGGTCGGCGATCTGCGATCGCGTGCCAGCCGCTTGCACGCGATCGACTCGCTGGACCAATTGCGCAACGAATTGCAGGCTCTGTCGGATCAAGGGCACATCCAAGCCAATGGGCCACTCGGTTCGCGCGGTGTTGAGGTCGATCACACATTTTACAAACCGAGCGAAAACGTAGTTCTGCCGCCGATCGCTCCGGCATTGGACTCTGGGCTGAAAGACGTCGAACAATCGGGCGTGTTTCGCAAGAACGAATCGGTCCCCATGGACTCGTCTGCAGACGCAAAACGCTTCGCCGGCAACAAGGTTCCGTCCGACATCCGCATCTATACGCTGGAGAATGCAATCGAAGAATTGCAACGCCAAAATGCGAACCTGCGCGACCGCCTGCAAACGGCGGAGCAAGCTCTGTCGCAACTGAGCGATTCCATGCAGACGCTGCGCCGGGAACTAGGGTGTGCGTGACTCAGAGCCCGTAGCCGAGTCGCTCCCGCGACTCGCATTAAGAATCGGCGCAGAAATTACTGTCGGGATTGTCGTCTTTCGCTCCGCGAAAGAACGTTCTTTCGCGGAGCG
>JAYVSP010000995.1:0-13696 GCA_043775215.1 Planctomyces sp.
GGCTTCTTATTGTTGTTCTATTCGTCACCCAGGGCTTCGCCCTGGGCTATCGAGTTGCACCCCTTTGGGGCGAAAAACAAGACTGCGCAACTTCAATACTGATGCTTCGGATTACTTCGCGAATCGCCAACGAACTTGTGACATCGGTAAACTCTGATACGATCTTCAACCGATCTCAGTCCAAACGTTTCGACTTTCGCTCAACAAGAAGGCGCGATTCATGCTGACGCTTCTCGGCCGGTCTGATGACCAACGGTTCTGTGACGGAATGTCTCGACGGAATTTTCTGCGGATCGGGGGTCTCGGCTGGGGAGGCTTATCGCTGGCTCAATTGCTGGCGGCCGACGCACGAGCCGGTTCCACAGCCAAGCGGCCAAAGTCGGTCATCATGATCTACTTGGTCGGCGGACCTCCGCACCAGGATCTGTTCGATCTGAAACCGTTCGCGCCGTCTGAGATCGCCGGGCCGTGGAAACCGATTCCGACAAACGTCCCCGGCATCGAAATCGGCGAATTGCTGCCGAAGATGGCCACGATGATGGATCGCTTCGTGCCGATTCGATCGCTGGTCGGTGCCCAGGCCGAACACGATGCGACGCAGTGTTTCACCGGCCGCCCGCCGCGCGGCTCGGGTGTGCCCACCGGAGGCTGGCCGCAATTCGGCTCGGCGGCCTCGAAGGTCAAAGGCCCCGTTGATCCAGCAACGCCGCCCTATGTCAGCCTCTGCTACACCTGCACTCATGGTCCGTACAACGAACCGGGGCCGGGATTTCTCGGAGTTGGTCAATCCGGTTTTCGGCCGCTCGGTCCGACGCGCAATGACATGGTGCTCAATGGCGTGACGCCCGAACGACTGGGGGACCGGAAGGCTCTGCTGTCGAGCGTCGGTCGATTCCGCCGCAATGTCGATGCGAAAGGGATGATGGACGGCCTCGACACATTCACTCGGCAAGCGATGGATTTGCTAACGTCGTCGCGGCTGGCCGAAGCTCTCGATCTCTCGAAAGAAGACCCGCGCATTGTCGCTCGTTATGGCATCGGTGATACGAAAGTCATGATCGACGGCAACGGCGCGCCGCGAGTGCCGCAGAGCTTATTGATGGCTCGACGGCTCATCGAAGCGGGCGTGCGAGTCGTGACGCTCAACTACAGCAAGTGGGATTGGCACGGCGGAAGGAATGCCGAAGGCCGAGCGAACAACTCGATCTTCCTCCGTGAGGAAGAAGACTTCCCGATCTTTGACAACGCGATCACGACGCTGGTCGACGACCTGCAAGTACGCGGCCTGTTGGACGACACGCTAATCCTGGTCTGGGGCGAGTTCGGTCGTACGCCTGTCATTAGCAAACAAGTCGGCCGCGATCACTGGCCGCGAGTCGCGTGTGCTCTGCTCGCTGGCGGCGGCATTCGAGCCGGACAAGTCATCGGCGCGACCGACCGCATCGCCGGAGAGGCTGTCGAGCGTCCAGTCACATTCCCCGAAGTCTTCGCCACGCTGTATCAGCACCTGGGCATCGACGGCGCGAACACCACAATCCAAGACCTGCAAGGCCGCCCGCAATACCTTGTGGACGCCGGAACAAAACCGATTCACGAACTGCTGTGATTCAACTGTTTCCGACTGGAAATGACAGTGACCCGGCGATTGATCGTCGGTCACGGGCTAAGGACCGGCACATCAATAACTGTCGTAGCCGAAGTCGCCAGACTTCGGATCTGAACTCTGGCGAGTTCAGCTACATCGGACAGTTATTGATGCGCCGGTCCTAAATGGTTGACGGCAACCATTCCGACCGGGGAGTTCCAGGAGCGATTGCAGACATCGCTCAATGACCTGCATGCAGATTGATCTGGTAGCACGGCCTGCTTTACTCACGACTCAGCCGATCCTAGCATCGCCGCGAACGTGTTGGTGACACAGCTCATTGATTTGCGAACTCTTTTCGGAAGGAACTATTTCATGCGTCGAAGTTTTTCAGTTTGGGTCATGACACTTGTGATCGGAACGGTCGTCTGCGCGGGGAGCCAATCCGGTTCAGCGGCGGACGAATACGCTTACGATCTGGTCCATTCCTCGGTCAGTTTTAAGGCGCGACATCTCGACATCAGTTGGATTCACGGGCGGTTCAATGAGGTTGAGGGAAAGTTTTCGCTCGACCGGGAGAATCCCGCCAAGTCGACGTTCCAGCTCACCATCAAAGCCGACAGCATCGACACGGCCAACAAGGCCCGCGACGAACACCTCCGGCAACCCGACTACTTCGATACGAAGCAGTTCCCGACCATCGAATTCAAAAGCACGAGCACCAAAGTTATTGACGGCGGATACGAAGTGACCGGCGACTTCACGATGCACGGCAAGACCAAAAAGATCATCCTGGTTCTGAAGGGTGGCAAAGAACACACATTCAAAGACGTGAAGCGCGTCGCCTTCTCCACCGAACTGGCTCTCAAGCGCAGCGACTTCGGTTTCGACAAGAATGCCATCGGCCCGATCGGTGACGAGGCGTTGATCATCATTGATTGCGAAGGCATGCGAAAATAGCCGATGCCCGATCCGTTGCTGTATCTGAAAGCGATGGGGGCCGCCGCCATCGTCATTGCGTTGATCGTGCTGGCGATGGTGGGGGCGCGACGTCACGCCAGTACGACGTGGCTGAATTTTGCCTGCGTCATCGGCATGGGCCTCGGCCTTGCGGTCGGCTACGAGGTGGTGTCGTTGCGATTGGCCTGGCCTCCCGTGAACGGTCTTGACCGGTTCTTAACGATCACCGTTCCGTTGGTTCTCGGCATCGAATTGATCGCGAGTTTCCAGAACGTCCCTCGATGGATCGCGTGGCTATTGCGGATGAGCCTGGCCGCAACGATCCCAAGAATTCTGCTACACGGTTCCGTTTACTTGAGCGATTCGGCCGAAGGCTGGACTCCGTGGCAGACCGGCGCGGCACTGGCGGTGTGCGGAGCCTTATTGGCTGGTGTGTGGAGTCTGCTTTCCTGGTTGTCCGAGCGTTCCCCAGGAACCTCGATTTCTTTGGCTCTCTGTCTGCCGATCCTGTGCGCCGGACTGACCGTGATGATGGCCGGTTACATCAAGGGAGGAGTCGCGGCTTTTCCCTTGGTGGCGACACTCGTGGCCACGACCATTGCGTCCAGACTGATGTCGCAACGCTCGGTCGCACTGGCCAACTTTCGCGCGCCGGCGATTATTGGAGTTGGAGTGGTGAGTTTGTTCGGCCTGTTGTTCCTCGGTCGTTTTTTTGGCCGGCTCTCGACCGGCAGTGCGCTGGCCATGCTGCTCGCGCCACTTTTGTGCTGGGTGACCGAAATGCCGCGACTGCGGCACAGGCAGCCGTGGCGTTTGGATTTGCTCCGGTTGGTGTTGGTCGCGATTCCGTTGCTGGTGGTGCTCGCTGCGGCGAAGCGAGATTTCGATCGGAAGATGGCCCCGTTGCTGGGAAAGATTCCGGTCTCCAAATTTCACCTGCGGTGATTGAGAACCTCTTGACGTTCGCTGGTTTCTGAAACACTCAATACTTTCCGTCAGTCCGATTCCCACTCTTCAAATTAAGGAGCACATCTTGATGACTTCCGAATCCAAAGACGTTCCGTTTCCCGATCTACCCAAAGGGGCGGGACGCATTGACCAAGACGCCGCGAAGGAATTCCTGGAGACGAAGTCCGGGCTGCAATACCGCATCCTTCGCCAGGGCGCGGGAGCATCTCCCAAGGCGTCCAACACGGTGCGAGTCCACTATCACGGTTGGCTGGACAACGGAAAAGTCTTTGACAGTTCCTACCGGCGCAACGAAGACATTTCCTTTGGTCTGAACCAGGTCATCAAAGGTTGGACGGAGGGGATGCAGCTTGTCGGTGCCGGCGGCATGATTGAATTGCAGATCCCGTCGGACCTCGGCTACGGCAACCGCGGAGCACCGCCGGACATTCCTCCGAAAGCGACGCTGCACTTTCTGGTGGAGCTGATTGAAGTGAAATGAGAGACTGAGAAAGAACTGTGATTTGTGAGCCGGAACGCGCTAGCGTCCGGTTTTGTGTGGATCGGGAACCGGACGCGAGCGCGTTCCGGCTGATCATCCCAAAACTGCTATTTTCAATGGAGCCCAGCATGTCGAGCCGCAGTTTCCTCTGTCTGTTCATGATCGTTGGTTTGTCTGGCCAGTGGGGTTGGGCTCAAGACACCAAAGCCGAGAAAAAAGATCCGCCGAAGCCAGCGGTCAAAGCGCCGCCGATGAATGTCGTGCCGCCGACGCAGGCCGATGTCCCCTACGGCCAGCACGAACGCCAGGTGATCGACTTCTATCAAGCGAAGTCGGACTCACCGACCCCGCTGGTGTTCTACATTCACGGCGGCGGTTGGCAGGGAGGGAGCAAGACGGGTTTCAACGTGAAGCCGTTTTTGGAAGCAGGCATCTCTGTCGCGGCGATCAACTATCGCTATGTGAAGAACGCCGTCGAAGAGAAGGTGGAGCCGCCGGTGAAGGCTCCGTTGCAGGATGCCGCTCGCGCACTGCAGTTCGTGCGTTCGAAGGCCAAGGAGTGGAACATCGACAAAGTCCGCATCGGCGCAACGGGCGGTTCGGCGGGTGCCTGCTCGTCGTTGTGGCTCGCGTTCCATGACGACCTCGCCGATCCGAAGAGCGACGACCCGATCGCGCGCGAATCGACTCGCTTGTACTGCGCCGCGGTGAGTGGCGCGCAAGTGACTCTCGACCCGATTCCGCTTCGCGAATGGATGCCGAACTACATCTATGGCGCGCATGCCTTCGGTCTGAAGAACCTCGACGAAGTGAATCAGCAGCGCGAGAAGATCGGCGATTGGATCAAGGAGTACTCGCCGATGTCGCATGTGACGAAGGACGATCCGGCGATCGGTCTGTTCTATGGCGGTGTCGCCGGGGCCAAGAAGGGCGAAGAGCATCCCGATCCGACGCACTCACCGATGCTCGGCCTGATGCTGATGGAGAAACTCAACAGCATCGGCGTTGAAGGTCATATTTCTTACAACGGCGGGCCAACTCCCAAGTACGCGAACGCAACCGCATTCTTGATCGAGCGGTTGAAGAAGTAATTCGACAGTCTGGCTTGCAACGATGTAGGGTGGGACAAGCTCGCTTCGAGCGCCGGCCCACCAGATCGCCCGAAAATATCTGGTGGGCCGGCGCGGCGAAGCGCCGCTTGTCCCACCCTACGATAAATCAGACAGCGCGCTGCCTGCTCGCTGTCTTGAACTCTCGATGAGGGAATTCCTGTGGCGTACCGATTGTTTTCGCTGCTCGTTGCCTTGCTCTTCGTGCCCGCATCATTGGCGGGTGAGATTTCCGCAGACCGGATCAAGGCCGCGGTCGCCCATCTGGCGAGTGACAAGTTGGAAGGTCGCGAGCCTGGGACCAACGGCGAGGTGCTCACGACAGAATATCTCGCGGACGAATTTGAGAAGGCGAGCCTCAGGCCGATCGGCGAAGGCAAGTCGTATTTTCAGCCTGTCCCGCTCGTGCGTGTCATCACCAGTCCGAAGTCCACGCTCCAAGCGGTGAAGGCGGGAACTGCGTTGGACATCCCGTGCGAGGAGGGCTTCGCGGGCGTGAGTCAGACGCAACAAGGCTCCGAAGAGTTCGATGCCGAGGCCGTCTTTCTGGGACACGGCATCACCGCGCCGGAATTCGGATGGGACGATTATCAGGGTGTTGATGTGAAGGGGAAGATCGTCGTCCTCTTCACGAATGAGCCTCCTTCGAGCGATCCCAAATTCTTCGGAGGCACCGCGCTGACGTATTACGGGCGCTGGACCTACAAATACGAAGAGGCTGCTCGGCGAGGCGCGAGAGCGTGCTTCATCATTCATACGAACGAGACAGCGGGCTATCCGTATTCAGTTGTTCGACGACTGGAAAGTGCGCAGCTCAAGCGGGAACCCGGTCAACCCGTGCTGGCTTTCGCGGGCTGGCTCTCTCGTGCTGCGGGCGAAAAACTCCTGGGGCTGTCGGGCCGCACCGTGGACGACGCCTTGCGCGAGGCGGACACCAAGGGGTTCAAACCCTCTTCGCTCGGTGTGAACTTGAAAGGCAACTTCCCGACCCGCATCGAGAACTTCGTCAGTCACAACGTCGTCGGCCTGGTGGAAGGGAGCGATGCGACGTTGAAATTTGAAGCGATTGTCTTCACCGCGCACTGGGATCATCTCGGTATCGGCCGGCCTGTGCTCGGCGATGTGATCTACAATGGCGCGGCGGACAACGCCACTGGCTGCGGCCTCCTGCTGGAACTCGCCCGTGCGTGGTCGGCTCAGTCGCCGAAGCCCAAACGATCCGCGGTTTTCCTGGCCGTCACCGCGGAAGAGAAAGGGCTGCTCGGTTCCAAGTACTACACCCGGAATCCACTCCTTCCTCTGAGCAGAACGGCGCTCAATCTGAACGTCGATATGATCCTGCCGCTCGGCATACCGGCCTCGGTCGTCGTGACCGGTGCTGACCGAACAACGATCTGGCCAACCGTCAAATCCGCAGCCGAGAAGAACCACCTGGAGATCGAAACGGACCAGCGTGCGCACCTGGGAATCTTCTACCGCTCGGACCATTTCTCAATGGCGCAAGCGGGCGTCCCCGCGTTCTCGATCGGGTCCGGAATGAAGATCACCGGCAAGCCGAACGACTTCGCCACCAAGGCTCACAAGGATTTCAACGACAAGGCGTACCACTCGCCGCAAGATGAATTTCAGCCGGACTGGGACTTCTCAGGTTTCGTGGTATTGGCGGAGTTCATGCTCAACGTGGCCCGCGACGTTGCCAACGCCGATCAACTGCCGACTTGGAACGTCGGCGATGAATTCCGTCCTGCACGCGACAAACAAGTAGAACACGAAGCCAATGTCTCCAGAGAGAACCTTGTCATTCGCCGGCCAGCAGGCTCGTCAGAAATTGTCATTACGACGACATCCCGCTTGGCCGGAGCCGTGCATTCGCTGACCTGGAACGGAAAGGAGTTCATCAACAGCGCCGATCATGGCCGGCAACTTCAGTCGGCATGTAGTTTCGATGCCGGCTCGAAGTTCTGGGCCGAGGCGTACAACCCCACCGAAGCTGGCTCGCGCGATGACGGCGCGGGACCGACTTCAACCAGTCGGCTGCTGCATTCGCTCGCGACTGATGACTCGTTGCAGACCACAACGCAAATGGCTTTCTGGCTGGCTCCAAGGCAGAAGTCGGAGACGTTCCTCGCCAAGAACACCACAACGCTTTCGCATCACTTGCTCACCAAACGTGTGCGGATTGGCGTTCAGGATCTGCCGCATGTCGTGCAGTTCGAGACCACCTTCGCGGTGCCAATCGGCGAGCGACATACGTTCGCGCAATTCGAGGCGCTGACCGGCTACATGCCGGAGGAGTTTCGCTCCTTCTGGACTTTTCGTCCGCAAACCGGCGAACTACAGCCACTGACAGACGGCCCCGGCGAACAAACTTTTCCGATCGTGTTCTCAACAGAGAACGGCAGCCATGCGATGGGTATTTACTCGCCACAGCAACCGGCGACGGGTTTCGACAAACTGGGATACGGTCGTTGGCGTTTCGGCCCCGAGCGAGTCGTGAAGTGGAACACCGTCTTCCGCGTCCAACGCGATACTGGGATCGAACCGGGAGAATATTCGTTCCGCAATTTCGTAGTGGTCGGTGACCGCGAGATAGTCACGAAATCGCTCATCGAACTGCATCGCATTTTCGCAAAGTAGTGGCGAGTGGCGTTTGTAAAATCTCGCCGATACCATGCCCGCCCCGCTGACGGACGGCGGCTTGTGGAGATTCAGGCTGTGACGTTTTCGCCTTCGCAAAAACGACGCGGCCGGGTGCATGGAGGGACCATCGACTGGAGTCACTGACCGTTGGAACCAAGTGCAATGCCCGAAACAAAAACGGATACTCACGTCACCGAACAAGAGCTGATTCAGCGAGCACAAACGGCGGTTAGCAACTGCAACTGGACCGTCGGCGAATGTGCGGCGCAGTGGACGAAAAAATTCGCTCGTGGCCGAACCGATGCCGATTTCGGCGAACTGGTCGGAATGTCGGGCGACCAAGTCTTTCAGCGCCGCCGCGTCTGGGAGACGTTTGCCGATGTGCAAACACAGTACGGTTCGCTGAAGTGGTCGCATTTCTACATCGCCCTCAATTGGGACGACGCGGCCGAATGCCTGAATTGGGCGAGCGACAACGAGGCGACGATCGCCGAGATGAAAGCGTGGCGACGTCTACAACACGGCGAAGACGTGACAATCAATCCGAGCGATGACAAGGATTCGGTTCCCTGGGGCAGCGACGGTGCATCGGCGTTTACTGCGTATGGTATCGACGGCGAATCGGCCGTGCGCTCGGAGGGAGATCTCGAACTTCCCGCAGTTCGCGTGCCGATGCCCATGCCGGCTGAAGGCAAACGCGGGAGCCGCGGTGCGACCACCGACGCCGCCGGCCTGTCGCAAGGGGAGTACGCTCCATTTCGCACGGGAGCAACCACTCCGCCGCGCGAGGTGCTCGACGAAGTCCCGGGCGATCAGCCGTCTCTGGGGGTCGAGCAGTCTGTCAAACGCTTGGCCATCATGCTCGAACGCTGCGCGAAAGCCATCACCCCCGAGGTTCAACGGCGATTCTCACAGCTTCCCGAAAAAGTCCGCGTACGGTTCGTCGCCGCAATGAAAGAGCTGCACGAACGAGCCGCGGAATTGAAGTAGTGCGTCGTGGGTTAGGTTTTCAACCTGCCCGTCCCTGCATCGAAATCTCATTTCGAGTGAAGTGAGATTTCGGAGCTAGTTCGCAACTTCACGGGCAGGTTGAAAGCCTGCCTCACGACCACGCTTGTTTAACGGTGAGTGTCACTCGCTGCGTGGCAGTTTCGAGGCGTCCGCACCGGCGTCATTGCCGTCGGTCGCGGCTCCCACGGCAGAATTCGGAGCTTCGCTGAGACGGTCGAGCGTAAATGATTCTGGCGTGACTTGAGACATGTCCGCGTGAGGGATCAGCCAGACGAGCTTCTCGTTCGAGGCTCCCACATCACCGTTCACGCCCCAAACAGCCTTCCAGTCCTCGAAGCCTAACGGCTCGGCTCCGGAGCCGAACGTCCAGAAGAATTGACAGCGGTCATAAAAATTCTTCTCGCCCGACCAGATGAAGAGTTTGCGAAAGTCCGCATCGCTCGTGTTGCCAGACATTGAAATTAGGCTGCTGGTGCCGGTCGTGGTCAGGACGTTGTTGCGAGCATTCACCGCGACCGGCGGCAGTTCGCGCGGCAGATCGCCGCTGTCCAGGCGAACAAGACTCTGGCCCAGCATTCCGGTCACATGGTCCAAGCGGAGTTCCAGGCGGGTTTGCTCGGCTGGCTTTTCGGAATGTCCTTCGACGCGCAATAGCGTCCCGTCCAAAGCGACGACCGTGTCTCGCAAAGTCAGTCGGCCTGGCTTGGTATGACGCACGTGAAACAAATCTCCGTGACCGCGCACGAAACATTCGGACAATTCCACTTCGAGCGGGTCGCGGGGCATGCCGGTCGAATTCATTTTCATGTCGGCCAGCATCTGTCCCGGTTCGATCGAGAGGTCGAATAGCGAGGAAGGGCGTTGTCCCGGATTGTTCAACGTGATGGCGACTCCTTGAAGCCGCAATTGCTCGGAGCGATCGATGCTGAACAGGCTGATGCGGTCGACAGCGAAAAACGGCGGAACGGTGATCTCGAAAGCGACGTTGTTGATCTGCACCGGGCCGCTGCTGACGCTCACCAGCCGCAGATGCGCGTCGGACGCCGCATTGGCTGGACTGAATTCAACAATCGGACGAAACCCCTTGGCCGCGCGAATCGTCAGATTTTTTTTGCTGAGCCGTAGCGGTTTTTCCACACGGCGACCGTTGTATCGGAGCTCAATCGCACTGCCGTCAGACACCGCCGCACAAGCCGCTTCCAGTGTCGGGAACCGCTTTGCCGCCGAACCGTCCGCCGTCAGGACGAACACGCCCGACGCATCTTCGGGAGTCGTGACGGCTTTGTCGCTGTTCGTTCCGCTGTCGCGAGGCGTCTCAGAGCTGGCACCAAAAACTGGCGTCCGCACTGCTACAGAATTCACATCAGTTCGCTCGACAGCACTGTCGTTTCCGGAAACTTTGTTGGCCGTAGACACGGCGGACGATTCGGCTCCCACGAACTGTCTGCTTAGTGGAGGCACCTCGCTCAACACACCACCGTCGGGGAAGTCGAACAATTTCGCGGGCCGAATTGCCGAAGGATTGTCGTCAGATGCGATCGACCAAGATTCACTGTCACCGATCGGTCCATTGCCGTCACTCTTCGTGCGACTATTTCCGTTGGTTGTCTTCTTGGAACTGGCGGCTTCGGCAATTGGAGTCGTCCGCGGCAAAGCGCCGTTGTCTGGTACTGGAAAATCATCGTTCGGCAACACGGGGCCTGCTGCCACAAGACCGCGCGGCGGAAGCACGCGCGCAGTCCCCTCCGGCCGGCCATTGCCAAAGTTCGGAAACTGCCTGAGTCCAACAACGATCAGCACCAGCAGTGCCACCATTGCGAAGACGCCAGTGTTTTGCCGCCACAATTCGCCGACCGAACGCTTCGACGACAACCAAATCAGACCTTCGGGACTAATCCCGCGCAGGCCCAGCGAGCCGGCGATCAACATCAAGTCACGCGTCAGTTGATCCGGAGTTTGATAGCGACGCTTGGGATCGCTGGCCATCATTTTGCGAACGATCAATGACAGCTCATCCGACACGCGGCGATTTTTCTTGGATGGATCGGGAGGCTCGCCGCTTTGGTGATCGAGCAACTTCTTCAGCACGGTCCCTTCGGGATAAGGCGGCTCGCCAGTGAGCATGTGGTACAGCGTACATCCCAGCGAATAGATGTCACTGCGAACGTCAACGTTTCGCGGGTCTTTCGCCTGTTCTGGCGAGATGTAATCGAACGTGCCCAACGTCGTGCCGGCAAGCGTCAGGTCGGCGGCGGAATCCAGGTTTTCCTTGCGAGCCAATCCCAGGTCCACCAATTTCGCTCGGCCAGAGGGAGTAATGATGATGTTTGACGGCTTGATATCGCGATGCACGACGCCATTCGCCGATGTGTGCCGCACGGCCGACACGATCTGCAACACGAAATTGATCGCCTCGGCCGGTTCGATCCGGCCACGCTCGCGAATCAAATTGCGAAGGTTGTTGCCGGTGATGAATTCAAAGGCGATGAAGTGCAGGCCCTGATCCTCGCCGATGTAATGCACGCGAGCGACATTGTCGTGATCGAGTCGGGCAGCCGCGCGGGCCTCATTGCGGAACCGCTGCACGGCGGCCTCATCACGCGACAAGCTGGGAGAGAGGATTTTCAGCGCGACCGATCGCTGCAACCGCTCATCAATCGCTCGGAAAACGGCGCCCATGCCCCCCGCGCCAATGCGTTCTTCGATTTGGAAGTGCCCCAGCCGCAATCCCGTCGGAGCGAGAATCTGGACCGGTTCCTGATAGTCGAACTCTGACGGAAATAGCCGATGCCAGACCGACGAAGCGGGCAAACTGGTTCCCTCGGCCGGCGGTAACGCGGCCCCACGACGATCGGGACTGATCACCGTTTCCGCGCCAATACCCAACCGCACCGGACGATACGAAGTCGTCGGTGGCTGCGGTGTGACCGTGGAATCGGAGCGTGGTTGGTCCATTGGAAACTCGTAGTGCAAACTTCCCGCCTGCAACTCACCTGCAAGCGGGGTGGCTCTGTTCGTCGAATACTTGTGATTGGAATTTGCGGTTTCCCACGAGCCGACTGGCCCGCAACCCGCTTATTCAACACCGATGATCCCAGAGACAGCCTGATTGATAGATGTGAAATAGGCTGTCATCTTATCGCTGAGATTGTCGGCAAATTGCACGCTTTCCAGAACACGAAATGCGTGATTCCGCATGGTCACGTCCTCAACGACCGCTTCTCCCTTGAGGTCGGATTGAGTGAGCTTTTTCAGGTCGTGGATTTTCGGCAACAGATTGTGTTCGAGGTGATCGGTCAGCTCTCGAGTGAGCTGCTCCGCATGCGTGAATTGCTCGCGCAGAGTTTGTTCAGAAATCGGTCGCTCCGCCACCGTAAATCTCCTGGATGCGTGTGATACGATCCGTAGGCCAGGAAATTAGAGCCAGTTAGAATGCGAACGGTCAAGCCGTTGTCTGAAGATGTCAGAAAATAGCTCGCCCGAACAGCTCCCCACTGACCCCATGTCAGTAGTTTTATGCATTATCGTTACCTTGATTTCTTTGTCGCCATTTTGATTTCTTTGAAGGATTCAGGGCGTAATTATTGAGAGATTCCGGTTGCGATTAGGCAGAATATGCCACTCGCACGGGGCTTTCCAAATTCCTGTTTGGTGTTCGTTGAGAAATCCGGTCGCGACAAGCCATTCCACCACCGACACAGGAACGGGGGGGAGTTTGTGGGGATACGATGCGCATTTTGGTTTTGGCGGACATCCATTCGAACTGGCCGGCGCTGGCCGCCATTCAAGAACCGTTCGACGCGTGTCTGTTCGTCGGCGATTTAGTGGATTATGCCACGGATCCAATTCCCTGCGTCGACTGGGTGCGTAAACATGCCACGGTGGCCGTTCGAGGCAATCACGACCACGCGGTTGCGCAGCGAATTCCCGTCAAGAAGGAAAGTGGCCTGCATCGCCTTGCGGCTGCGACTCGGCCATTGCACTGGAAAGTGCTCAGCCCGTTGCAGATGAAGTACCTCACCCGGTTGCCCGTGACTCGCCACGTCACGCTCGATGACAAGCGATTCTATCTCGTTCACGCGACGCCGCGAGACCCCTTCGACGAATACCTCCGCGACGATGAAGCTGCATGGTCCGTGCGGTTGCAGTCGATTGAAGCCGACTTCGTTCTGGTCGGCCACACGCACATTCCATTCTGCCTGCAACTGGAACGCACGCTGGTCATCAACCCTGGCAGTGTCGGTCAACCGCGCGACGGCGATCCGCGGTGTGCGTACGCCATCATCGACAACGGACGAGTCGAACTCCGCCGCGTCAAGTACAATATCGACGCCACACTCAAGCACATGCGCAGCACCGGAATCGACTCCGACACGCTGGCACTTGCCGATGCGGTCTTAAGATCGGGAGGCCAAATGGAACCTGCGGATCTCGAGCGTTGGACGCGCCGTCTCAGCACGCCGCTGGTCGATGTGGGAGATCTTGACCTACCGGGAACCTTCGACAAAAGTCGGTTGGCAGGGCCCCCCGACAGCGCAACAGCATCGGCCCATGATACGACAGTTTTGGAGATCCTTTCCGAAGCTCCCGATGCTGAGCCTCCGACCGAAGAATTGCGCATCCCCCAGGAGTTCTCCGATCGCTCCGATGCCGCCGACACAGTGGAGATTGAGACGCATCGTGAGCGGAATAGCGCTCGCCACCGGTAATTCCAGAGTTCGGAGTCCGGTAAGGACCGTCCAATTATCAAGGGTCGTCTTTCGCTCCGCGAAAGGCGACAGTCATTTGATCGACCGCTCTGGTAAGACTACCGGCGTCAGCCGACATCAGCCGGCTATCGGCGGCGTCAGCCGGCGTCAGCCCCCGGACGAATCGCGAGTGTGGTTCTGGCCCAACGGGCCAAGACTCGGCAGCCCAGGGCAACGCCCTGGGTTTGATGGC
>JAYVSP010000996.1:0-4805 GCA_043775215.1 Planctomyces sp.
CTCTTCCACTCGCCGCTTCAACTCGGCCTCGAAGCCGCGATCGACGGGTTGGTAGTACGTTCGCTCGACGCCGAGGTAGTCTTGATCGACCCAGCCTTCGGGCGCGTCGTGAGCGTACTGATAGCCTTCGCCGTGGCCGAGTCGTTTCGCTCCGGGATAGTGGCCGTCGCGAAGATGCGTCGGGACCGGCAGGACGCGCTTCGAGCGGACATCCTCCAGCGCGGCATCGACCGCCACATAGCTGGCGTTCGACTTCGGAGCGGTCGCGAGGTACGTCACCGCCTGAGCCAGCATGATGCGGCATTCCGGCAGCCCGACGAACTCGGTCGCGTGCGCGGCCGCCATCGCGACGACCAATGCCTGCGGGTCCGCGTTGCCAATGTCCTCCGACGCCGAGATCACAATTCGCCGAGCAATGAACCGCGGCTCTTCACCCGCTTCGAGCATTCGCGCCAGCCAATAGATCGCTGCGTCGGGATCGCTGCCGCGAATGCTCTTGATGAACGCGCTGGCCGCGTCGTAGTGCTCGTCGTCGCCGTATTGCACGGCTTTCTTTTGGATGGATTCCTGAGCGATTTCGAGATCGACCGTGGGGCAGGTTTTCAACCTGCCCGTCTCGGAAGCAGACGACTGGCCGGGCAGGTTGGAAACCTGCCCCACGACGCTCAGCACCGCGATCTCTAGTGCATTCAAAGCTCGGCGAGCGTCGCCGTCGCAGACTTCGGCGAGGAACGACAACGCTTCGTCGGTGACTGTGACCGCGTGTTGGCCGAGGCCGCGTTCGCGGTCGGACAACGCTCGCCGCAGCAGACCGAGCACATCCTCGCGCGACAGCGAACGAAACTCGAAAACCTGACTGCGGCTGACCAGCGGTGAGACCAACGCGAAGAACGGATTCGACGTCGTCGCTCCGATCAATCTCACCACACCGGACTCGACATCCGGCAGCAACACGTCTTGCTGAGTCTTGTTGAAGTGATGCAGCTCATCGACGAATAGCAGCGTCCGCTGACCGCCGGATTTCAGTCGGTTGCGTGCCGCATCCAAGACTTCGCGGAGTTCTTTGACTCCGGCCGACGCAGCGTTCAGCGACGCGAATACCGACTTGGTGTGCTTAGCGATAATCTCAGCCAGCGACGTTTTGCCGGTGCCAGGCGGGCCGTAAAAGATCACCGAACTGATTCGATCTGTTTGCAGCATCCGCCGCAACAATTTGCCTTCGCCGAGAAAGTGCTGCTGGCCTGTGAATTCCTCCAGCGTGCGCGGCCGCATGCGCGCGGCCAATGGTTTCGCCGCGTCAAGATGCTGAGCTTCCTGGCGATCAAACAGGCCGGACATTGTGATCTCTGTCCCGAAAGCAAACGAGCGGAAGTCTCGCGACTTCCGCTCGTCCTATTGAAATCGGCTAGCCAAGTAATGGCCAGCCGTGGACTCCGAGTAAAAACCTCCGCCGTAATGCCGGTGGGCCGTGGTGGATTCGATGACCCGAACCAGTAAAGGGGGAGCACCAGTCCGGTTTGTGGAAGGCGATGCCGAAGCGATCGGATATGCACGCAGCCGGATCAAGTTTGCCCCCACGGGTATGTTTGTAGGGTCAACCGCTACTGAGCCCTGTCGAACATGGCAGAGGTTGTGAGCCGAAGCTTCACAGGGCCGAATCTAGCGGTCCCACCGCGCGCGTTCAAGCAGCGAATTTCGACTTTGTGGAAACTTCTTGGAGACTGCTCCGCTGGAACGAAGTTTTGACCTCGCCGAAAAGCGGCATTCTTTGGAATGGCCGCTCCAACATCATTTGCTCCAAATTCAGCAAGTTTCAACTCCAAGACGCACAGCAGCAAAGATTCTTGGCGCAGAATGATGCCCTCAATCCAAGAGGTTTCAGCCACGGCTGAAAAATTTCGTTTCACGCAAAGATTTCGGACGTTTGCAGTACAGTGTAGCCTTTCCGCTGCAAACAAGTTTCCGACCAATTGGCAATTCGTTGAGCCGGCCAGAATTGCAACGCAAAGAACTGAAGAGCGCAAAGGTCGGTGGCTTTGCGCTCGCCGGTTCTTTTCTTTGCGTTGAAATCATGCCACAGGCGGCGAGTTGAAGTTCGGTTGATTTGCCGCAGAGAGGCGTGACAGCGATGCGAGGTCTCTTCATCACCGGTACGGATACTGGCGTCGGTAAGACGTACATCACTTGCGCCATCGTGCGCGAGCTACGAGCTGCCCGCCATCGCGTTGGTGCCTACAAGCCGGTCTGTAGCGGAGTTCATTGGGACGCGGAGGGACGCGCGGTTTGGGGTGACGTCGCAGCATTGCGGCAGGAACTCGAATGCGATTTCAAATTTCAAATTTCAAATCTCAAATCTGACGTGACAAATCTGGAATCTGACATGTCAGATCTCGAATCTGACATGTCAGATCTCGAATCATACATCTCGCCGCAGCGCTTCATCGCGGCGCTGGCTCCGCCGATTGCAGCCCGACAGGAAGGTCGATTTGTTGATGTCGCAGAGTTGCAGCGCGGCTTGGAGTGGTGGCGATCACGTTGCGACATCGTCGTGGTTGAAGGTGCTGGTGGGCTGCTCTGTCCGCTGACGGATGATCAAACGATGGCCGATTTGGCCGCTCGATTCCAATTTCCGCTGTTGATCGTTGCTCGATGGGGATTGGGGACGATCAATCACACTCTGCTGACGATCGAAGCTGCGCGTTCGCGCGGGCTGAGCATTGCCGGGGTCGTGCTCAACGAAACTCAACCGACTCAGTCCGACGATTCATCGACTGCGACAAACGCCGACGAGATCGTTTCGCGGAGCGGTGTGCCAGTTTTGGGAATTCGGCGATATGGTGCCGCTGGCTGGATCAGTCGCGTCGGCGAGCCACTGCGGCTAGATTGGTGGGCCTTTGCTGGCGAGGCTTCGCGTTCATAGCCCGTTGGCCATTTGTTGGTCATTGAAGTTCGAGGATCGCATGGCGTTCGAGATGATCTGCGGCCAGTGCCGCGGAAATTTATTAGTCGAGCAATTCGGTGTTGTGGTGGCGTGTCCTCACTGCGGTGCTCATTTGCACATTCCGGCCGCCACGCCTCCGGCGCCTGCCGCACCCGTGACTCCCCCAAATGTCACGCCGCCACCGCGTCCTGCGCCGCTGCCAGTCTCGGCGCCGGCTCCCGCTCCTGTTCCGGCTCCTGTTCCTGTTCCAGTGCTCGCGCCGCCGGCTCCGCATTTCGCACCGCCAGTTGGACCAGTCTCTGTACCTCAACCGTTCTCGGCTGCGGCGGTCTCTGTTCCGAATACACTGGCCGCGATCTCAAGCACCGCAGCCAGCGCACCGGCAGTCGAAGAGCAACTGCCCTACTTCGGTGA
Source organism: Planctomyces sp. (assembly GCA_043775215.1). Classification (GTDB taxonomy): domain Bacteria; phylum Planctomycetota; class Planctomycetia; order Planctomycetales; family Planctomycetaceae; genus SXKJ01. Next base: position 3,356 of record JAYVSP010000996.1, read on the forward strand.
GCCGACCGCCATCGCCACGCCGGAAGCTGCTGCGCCCATTCCGGAGCCGGTCGCTACCTTCGTCGCCTCGAATCCAATGGAATCGCTGTTCGGCGCGGATGAGGACACTGTTCCGGTCGCCGTGTCGCCGGCCGCGCCGGAACCGATAATCTCGGAACCGCGCGCTCCGGTCGCGCCGGAGATCACTCAAACGGCGATCGACACTGAAGAACCGGTCGCCAACTTTTCCGCCAGTGGCCTCGGACTACATGATCTGTTCGGCGGAGCCGCTTACGCTGCGCCGCCCGAATCGGTGCCGCACGATTCGCCGACGGGAGATCTTTACCAGTCCACAAGCCAGGCGAGCGACTCCGCGATCTCGGCGAGCGGCACGAAATCAGATTCGGCGACAGCGGTGAAAGTCTCCAAGCCGTCGGAAAAAGACAAAGATCAGGTCCTGATGCCGAAGACGGCAGTGTTGCTGCTGCTGAGTTACACCAGCGCGATCACATTGGGATTCGCTTGGCTGTTCTTCCAATCGCTTAAGTCAAAAGAGTCTGACTACGGTTTGGAAAGCTTGCCCGATGTCGCGCCGCTGAAGAAAAACGTCAGCCTTCGCTTGGTCCCCGAACGTGAGAAAATGCCTGCCGGGCACGATCTGGAAATCGGCGATTCGCAACGCTTCGGCAATATCAAGGTCACGGTCGTGAAAGTGACGCGAGGGCCAATGCAGTTCGTTCACTTCTCTGGCAAGCCGAACAAGACTCGGTTTCCCACAGCGCCTGTGCTCAAGCTCTGGCTCAAATTTCAAAACGTCTCGAAGGATCAGGAGATCGCCCCATTGGATGCCCACTTGCTGTTTGCAAAGAGCGGCAAAGACCGATTCACCTGGCGCGGCAATCAGTTCGTCTGCCGCGAAGAGGACAAGGCCAATCGTGACAAACGCAAAGTCCTGGCTTACGACCACGTCATCCAAGGCGAATGGGATTTGGCCAACCTGCCGCTCAACAAGCCGCTGAAGCCGGGCGAATCGCGCGAATATTATGTCCCCACCTGCGAGAACGATCTTGAAACGCTGACCGGTGACTTGCTGTGGCGCATCCACTTTCGCAAAGGCTTCGGTCCTCAGGGCCGAGGCGTCACGACCGTCTTCGAAGTCCACTTCGCCAGCAAGGACATCCAGAACGAAAATGCGTAGCACGGTGGAGGGAGCTTTACCTTGAGCGAAATCTAGTCACCGGTGTCGCCAGTGCAATTTCCCCCACAAAAACTGGCAGCTAAATGACCGTGCGTAATTCGTGTCGATGGGCAAGAAACGATGCGACATCAGCCGGAACGCGCTAGCGTCCGGTTTCTACCGATCCGATCCGAACCGGACGCTAGCCCGGATTATCCACGTCGATATTCAAGCCTGAAGCGCAAGCGAAGCTAGGCGAACAGGTCTGCTTCGCTTGCGCTTTTTGAAGTTGCG